>CAMLYN010000014.1 GCA_946491675.1 uncultured Mycoplasmatota bacterium
GCCTTGAAGACGAGCCTCAAGCGAGGCGGAAAGGAATGATGCTTAATATGAATAAAAAAGTTGTTATTTTAGGTGGTGGAACAGGGTTATCCACTCTACTTCGTGGTTTAAAACAATTTCCAATTGACATAACAGCAATTGTGGCTGTATCTGATGATGGAAGAAGTACAGGAAAATTAAGACAAGAATTTAACGTTCCTGCAGTTGGTGATATAAGACAAGTCATAGTAGCATTATCAGAAACTGAACCATTAGTTCAAGATCTACTAAACTATCGTTTTAAAACTAATAGTGATTTAAACGGTCATGCTTTAGGGAATTTATTACTTACAGCCCTTATAAATGTTGCTGGAAATATGTCGACAGGAATAGAATCATTAGGAAAAATATTAAATTTAAAAGGAAAAGTTTTACCACTTACTGAAGATAATGTTACATTAATGGCTAAAATGGAAGATAATATTACTATTGAAGGTGAACACAATATTACTGAATATGAAGGAAAAATAAAAGAAATTTTCTATAAGGAAAAACCAACAATAAATGATGATGTTATCAAAGAAATAAAACAAGCAGATTTAATTATTTTAAGCATGGGAAGTTTATATACTAGTTTATTACCTAATTTAATATGCAAAGAAATAAAGCAAGCTATTGATGAAAGCAACGCTGAAGTTATGTATATATGTAACATTATGACACAACCTGGGGAAACTGATAAATTTAAAGCAAGTGATCATGTTACAATTGTTAATGATTATTTGGGAAAAAAGAAAATAGATATTGTTTTAGCTAATACTGGTTCAATAACTAAAGCAATGAAAGAAAAATATGCTTGTTTAGAACAAAAAGATCCTGTTATTTTTGATAAAAAGAATTTAAAAAGTATGAATATAAAAATAATATCTGACGATTTTGTTACCATTACAGATAATATGTTAAGACATGATACGATTAAATTAGGACTCCACATTTATTCATATCTAATTTTAGGTAGGTGAGAAAATGTCTTTTACAAGTGTTGTTAAAAATGAAGTAAGCAAGTTAGAAATAAATGAAATTGAAAAAATAGCTGAATTATCAGCTATTATTTCTAATGGAGCAATAATTAATAAAGAAATTAAAATAACAACCGAAAATGCTAGTATAGCTAGAAGAATATACAATTTAATCAAAGATTTATATCAAATAAATCCTCTGATTACTGTAAGAAGAATTAGTAAAAAAAACACTTATATTTTGCAAATAAAAAATAAAGAAATTTTAAAAAAATTAGGCATTTATGAAAATAAACTATTAAAAATTCCTAAAGAATATATTTTTGATGATGAAGAATCGTTAAGAGCATATTTAAGAGGCTTATTTTTAATGACGGGTTCGATTAATGATCCCAAAACAGCTAGATACCATTTGGAATTTTTAATTGATAATAAAAGTTATGCTTTATTTATAAACAAACTATTGAATAAATATCAATTGAATAGTAAGGTTTTAAAACGAAGTAATAAATATATGGTATATATTAAAGAGGCTGAAAAGATAAGTGATTTTTTAAGAATAATTAGTGCTTATAATGCTGTTATGTATTTCGAAGATATTAGAATTTATCGTGATCATAAAAATATGACTAATCGTCTTAATAATTGTGAACAGGCAAATGTTGATAAAATAATTGAGACTGCTAACAAACAAATCAAAGACATTGAAATAATTAAAGAAAATGTTGGACTGGATTTATTAGATGAAAAAGAAAAAATAGTTGCTGAATATCGTTTGAAATATAAAGATATTTCGTTATTAGAATTAAGTGAAATAATTTCAATTGAAACAGGTAAAAAGATTACTAAATCAGGAATTTATCATCGATTTAAAAAAATAAGTGAATTTGCTGATAAAATAGCAAATAAAGATAAGCAATAGTCAAATTTATTAAAATACGTTGACTTTGTTTTTTTTTTATGCTATTTTTATATTGGTGATATTATGATAGAAGACGTATTAAAAAAATATGGCTATTCTAATTCAATGACTTGGACTGAAATTTTTAAAATTCCAGAATATAGTGATAAAAACGATCCTAGATATGATGATAATGTTATATTTGGTGATTATTATGCAAAATTAACAGGGATATTTAATCAGGTTATTCCTCAAAAACAATTAGAATATTATAGTAAATTATCTACATTATTAAGTTTAGCTCAAAAACTTTTAAAAATAATGGATGAAAGAAAAGTTCAAGTTGAAATGAGTGAAGTTTCAGTAATTAATACTAGAAAATCAATGGATGTAATAAGTAAGCTATTTGAACAATTGCAAAATAATGAAATAAGTCAATCACAATTTAAAGAAGCAATTAATAATTCAAAAGAGCTACAATATTCTTCTCCTACTGTAAATCAAAGTGTCGATAAATATCATTCTGAATCAAATGGATTAGATGATGTCATAAAAGATTATGATATTGTTATGAATGAAATTGCAAAACAATTACAATTAAATTCAAATTTTAATCAACCATCTTATGAAAGAAGACATCAAGAACAATTAGATGGATGTGATAAATTACTACAAATAGCTTTTTTGAAAAAACAACAAGAACTTATAAAGATGGGATATTCAAGAAAAATTGGAACTTCAATACAAGATAAAAGCATTGATGAACTTGTTAATTATGAAATGGATTTTAATTCTGATGAAAATTTAATTTATCCAGAAGAAACTTTTGATTCGTTTAAAGAATTGCTTAATGGAATCATATCATTAACAGTTTCTAATTTTAATTTTGTTAGTTCAGATATTTTAAAAAATTGTAAATATTTAACAGATTTATATAAGCAAAGAAATATTCCAGAAGAATCCAAACTAGATATTGCATCTGTTGATAAACTTGCTGAAATACGTGCAATTATTAGTAAAATTAGCTATCCACAAGGATCTATTTTAACATATTTAGATAGTTTAAAGGTTTATTATCATGTTTTAAATGCGCATAAAAATTTAACTTCAAATATGGATCCACAGCAAATTGATGAAATAGAAGTTTTGCATAATAAATTATATGATGCACAAAATTATGCATTAGAATTAAAGTATTTATTAGAACCTACTTATAGTACTGTTACATTAGAAGAAAAACAAGAAGAATTACCAAAAAGTAAATTATGAGAAAATGTGAAACAAAACCATTTTCTCTTTTTATTATCAATATTTTATAGTATAATATTTATGGGTGAAAAAAATGGAACAAATTTTTAAAACACTAACACAATTAATAAAAGATAACGATAATATTTTTATTATGACACATAAAAATCCCGATTTTGATGGTATGGGATCTGCCATTGGTTTACAACAAATAATTAATAGTTTTAAAAAAAACAGTTATATAGTTTTAAATAGCAATGAAAAAAACAAATCATTAGATAAAAGTTACAATTTATTAAAAGAAAATGAACTATATTTTAATTATATTTATAAAACAAAGGCTATCGATAATATAAAGAAAAATACTTTATTAATTATTTTAGATACTCATAAAAAAGTTATGACTGAAGCTCCTGAATTAATTAGTAAAACAAATAATGTTGTTATAATTGATCATCATATTAAAAGTAAAGATTATATCAAAGATGCAACCTTAACTTACATCAATGCTAATTTATCTAGTACTGTCGAATTTATAACTAAATATATTAAATATTTAAATAAAGTAATTGATCCATTAATTGCAACATTTATGTTAGTTGGTTTAGAAATTGATACTAATAATTTCAGATTAAAAACAACTAAAGATACATATGAAGCGGCTTCTTTTTTATCAGAGTTGGGAGCTGACAATGTTTTAAAACAAGAACTATTACAAGAGAATAAAGAGGATTATGTAAAACGTCAAAAACTAATCGAAAAAAGCTATATGATCAATGATAATATGGCTTTGTGTATTGCCGATAATGAGTTATATGAAAGTAAAGATTTAGCTTATATTGCTGAACAATTATTACAATTTGAAAATGTTGCTGCCTCTTTTGTAATTGGCCATTTAACTAAAGATACAATTGGTATTAGTGCAAGATCATTAGGAAATATTAATGTTGAAGAAATAATGGCTAAATTAGGTGGTGGCGGTCATTTAACAGAAGCTGCTACCCAAATAAAAGATAGTAATTTAAAAACAGTAGAAAAACAACTGCTCAATGTGATTGGAGGAACAAAATGAAAGTAATTTTTATTAAAGATTTAAAAGGACAAGGTAAAAAAGGTGAAATTAAAGAAGTAAAAGACGGTTATGGAACAAATTATTTAATTAAAAATGGTTATGCTGTTTTAGCCAACGAATCTAATTTAAAACATTTTAATAAACAAAAAAACAAAGAGTTATTAGAAGAAAACTTATATATTAAAGAATGTGAAAAATTAAAAGAGCAATTAGAAAAATTAAAAATAAATATTCAAGTTAAAGTTGGTAAAGAAGATAAAGTATTTGGTAGTGTTAGTACCAAACAAATAGTAACTGAATTGAAAAAATTAAATTTTAATATTGATAAAAATAAGATAAAACTAGATAATCCTTTATCTAGTTTAGGAACTCATATTGTAAATATTGAATTACATAAAAAAGTAATAGCAAATTTAAAAATAAACTTAGTAAAGTAGGTTGATATTATGAAAGAAAAAATAATCCCTCATAGTATTGAAGCAGAACAAGCTGTTTTAGGTTCAATGTTTTTAACTAAATATGCTTTACAAAAAAGTATTGAAAGTTTAAATGAAAATTTATTTTATTTGGATAGTCATAATAAAATATTTTCAACAATTAGGGATTTAGCAGAAAATAATAAACCAATTGATATTATGACAGTTAGTGAAGAACTAAAAAAAAGAAATTGGCTTAATACAATTGGTGGTATTGAATATTTAACTGAAGTAGCAAGAAGTGTACCTACTTCTGCTAATATTGAAGAATATATTAGAATTGTTGAAGAAAAAGCAATTTTAAGAAGATTAATCGATGAGGGAACAGCTATTGTAACTGAAGCTTATAATTCAACTAATACAATTAATGAAATTTTAGACAATGCAGAAACTAAAATATTAAATGTTGTTAAAACAAGAAAAGGAACTGAATTTAGAAGTA
This sequence comes from uncultured Mycoplasmatota bacterium, assembly GCA_946491675.1. The sequence goes on from CAMLYN010000014.1 coordinate 5,138, forward strand.
TCCAAGATGTTTTGTTTAAAACTCAGTCAGATTTAGAAAAAATGTCTAAAAATAAAGGTGAAATGACAGGAATTGCGACAGGATTTTATAAATTGGATAAAATAACTTCAGGATTACATCCTAATGAACTAATTATTATAGCTGCTCGTCCTGGTATGGGTAAAACTGCTTTTGCTTTAAATTTAGCTACTAATATGGCAATTAGTGGAAAAACTGTTGCTTTGTTTAATATGGAGATGAGTGCTGAACAATTAGCGATGCGTATGCTTGCTTCAGTTGGTCAAATATTTGGCGATAAATTAAAAAGTGGTAATTTAAAAAATGAAGATTGGAAAAGAGTTAATGAAGCAATTAGTCGTTTAGCTGATACTAAAATGTATATTGATGATACAGCGGGAATGACAATTAGTGAAATAAGAGCTAAATGTAGGCGTCTTGCTTCAATGAAAGATGGTTTAGACGTAATCATTATCGATTATTTACAATTAATTCAAGGATCTGATCGTTATAAAGGTAATCGTGTTCAAGAAGTAACTGAAATTTCAAGAAATTTAAAAACTTTGGCAATGGAATTAAAAGTACCAGTAATTGCTTTATCACAATTATCACGTAGTGTTGAAGGTAAAGGAAGAAAAGATAATCGCCCTATTTTAAGTGATTTAAGAGAATCTGGTTCTATCGAACAGGATGCTGATATTGTTGCTATGCTTCATCGTGAAGATTATTATAATCGTGAAGCATTAATTGATGAAAACACTAGTCGCACAACTTTAATTATAGCTAAACATCGTAACGGTCCTGTTACTGATATTCCCCTTATTTTTAAAACTAATACTAGTACATTTAATTCAGTTGATGAAAGTATAGAAGGTGATTAATTTGAAAAAGATAGGTCCTATTATAACCTGTTTAATTTTAGGAATTATTTTATTTGTTATTTGTTTTGATTATAATAAACGTGAATATCCTAATGAATTTTATAATGTTTATTTAGATGGGAAACACTTAGGCGTTATTAAATCAAAATCAGAATTAGAAAATTATATTAATCAAAAAGCCGATCATTTTATTAATGTTGAGGATATAACTACAACTTATTGTGAGGATGAACGTTCATTAGAACAAATAATTGCTGAAGAAAATTTACAAGAAGTAATTGATAATAGTAAAGATACAAAATATTATCAAAATGATGAAGGCTTAAATTGTGTTGATATTACTATTGAAGATGGTGAAATGATTGAAACGGTTTATACACCTGAAGGTTTAAATGTTGAAAAAATATTAACCTTTTCTGAAAAATTAAATACAGTAGAAGAAATTTATTCAAAAATAGTAGATTTAAAATCATTTACTATCAAAGGCTATCAATTTACAATTAAAGATGAAGATACAAACAATTATATATATGTAACTGATAAAAGTATTTTTGAACAAGCAACCAATGAATTGATTAAAACTTATGTTGGAGCTGAAACATATGAACAATATTTAAATGATACCCAAGCTAAAATTGAAACCGTTGGTTCTTTAGTTGAAAATGTTTATATTGAAAATGAGATAACTGTTAAAGAAACTCAAATACCAATTGATGAAGTAATATATACTGATGCTACTGATTTAGTTCAATTTCTTTTGTATGGCAATGATCCTGTAACAACTACATACACAGTTAAAGAAAATGAGATGATTAGTGATATAGCTTTTAATAATAAAATAAGTAATCAAGAATTCTTAATATCTAATCCTAAGTATCGTAATGAAAATAGTTTGATTGCGGTTGGATCAGAAGTTTTAATTAAAGAGACTAATCCTCAATTAAGAGTTGTTGTAGAGAAATTTATTGTTGAGGATAAAGAATCAGATTATGAAACTGTTTATCAATATGATGAAAATGAATATATTGGGTATGAAGAAGTTGTTCAAGAAGGTGAAGCTGGTTTAGAAAGAGTTAGTCAAAAACAAAAAATTGTTAATGGTGATATAGCTTTCGTTGAACCAGTTGGTAAGGAAACTTTAAAAAATAAAATTGATGAAATAATAATTAAGGGTGACAAATATGTGCCTAATGTTGGAGACTTAAGTAACTGGGCATGGCCTAGTGTCAGTGGTTGGGTTATTACAACAGATTATGCGTGGCGTATTCACCCAATTACTGGTGGCCGTGATTTTCACGATGCTTTAGATATTGCCGGAATGGGTTATAATTCCCCTATTTATTCTGCCAATAATGGAACAGTTATTATTAAAGAATATCGTTATGATTATGGTAATTATATGGTTATTGATCATAATAATGGATATTATACAGTTTATGCTCATATGAACAAATTTATGGAAGGTATTAATATTGGCACAACTGTTGCTCGTGGTCAACAAATTGGGTATGTTGGCTCAACAGGATATTCAACTGGACCACATATTCATTTTGAGGTATGGAAAGATTGTCGTTATTGTAAGATTAACCCTTGGAGTTTATATCGATGAAAATATCTGTTTTAGCTTCTGGTTCTAAAGGTAATTGTACCTATATTGAAACTAATTATACTAAAACCTTAATTGATGTTGGAATGAGTAATTTATATATTGAAAAAAAATTGATATCATTAGGAATCAATCCTGATGATATCAATAATATTTTTATTACACATACTCATGTTGATCATGTAGCAGGATTAAAAGTTTTTATAAAAAAACATCATCCAACAGTTTACTTAACGACTAAAATGTACGAAGAATTAAAAAATGATATTATTGATTATGTAATTATTGAAGATAAAGTAGTTGTATCTGATTTAACAGTTGATTATTTTAAAACATCTCATGATGCGCCTGATTCAGTTGGTTATATTTTTAAAAGTGGCGATAAAGAATTTGTCTATGTTACTGATACAGGCTATATTAATTTCAAAAGTTTAAAAAGAATAACCAATAAAGATTTCTATACTTTTGAGAGTAATCATGATATCGAGCTTTTGATGAATAATTCTAATTATCCATATCATATTAAACAAAGAATATTGGGTGACAAAGGACATTTATCTAACATTCAATGTGCTGAATACTTAAAAAAAATTGTTGGTAATAAGACTAAATACATTGTTTTGGCTCATTTATCTGAACAAAATAATAATCCTGTTTTAGCTTTAAATAACGTAAAGGATAAATTAGATAGTAATATTAAAATACTAGTAGCCAATCAAAATGAAAGTACTGAGTTGATTGAAATATGATAAAAATAATATGTGTTGGGAAATTAAAAGAAAAATATAATCGTGATGCTTGTCAGGAATATACTAAAAGAATTAGTAAATACACTAAAATAGAGATAATCGAATTAAAAGATAGTAATATTTTAGAAGAAAGAGATAATATTTTAAAATATATAAATAAAGATTATATTATTACTTTAGATATTGATGGAAATAGTTTAGACTCCCCTACTTTATCTAAAAAAATCGATAATATCTTTTTAACTAATTCTAATATTACATTTATTATTGGTGGTTCGTATGGTTTGCATGAAGATATAAAGAAATTAAGTAATTTTAGTTTATCTTTTTCCAAATTAACATTTCCTCATCAATTATTTAGAGTTATGCTGTTAGAACAAATTTATCGTAGTTTTAAAATAATTAATAATGAAACTTATCACAAATAGATAAGTTTTCATTTGCAAAAAATGTCGAAAAAGTTTTTTTTGCAAATAGACTTTAAAAACTTTACAAATGCAGAAATTTATGTTACTATCGATATAGGTGATGAATAATGATAATAAGAGATATGTATTTAAAAAGAATGATTGATGCTAAAGATACTGAATTTATAAAAGTGGTGACTGGTGTAAGAAGAAGTGGGAAATCGACCTTATTATTGATGTTTAAAGAATATTTATTAAATAATAATGTTAAATCAGAAAATATAATTTATATTAATTTTGAATCGGCAATTTATGACGAAATAAAAAATTATAAAGATTTATATAAATATGTAAAAGATAAAATAAAAAAAGAGAAAGTATATTTATTGTTAGACGAAGTTCAAAATGTCGAATTTTGGGAAAAAGCAATAAACTCATTTAAAATTGACTTTAAAATAGATATTTATATAACCGGTTCAAATGCTTATCTTTTATCGTCAGAACTATCAACGTTATTATCTGGTAGATATATAGAAATAAAAATGTATCCTTTGTCATTTAAAGAATACTTGATATTTAATAATTATAATCACAATAATTTAGATGATAAATTTAATGAGTATTTAAAATATGGTGGACTTCCAGCTATAACATTAATTAAAAATAATAATGATCTAGTTTTATCTTATTTAAATGATATATATAACACAATTGTCAAAAAAGATATAATAGATAGAAACAATATAAAAGATACAGCTCTTCTTGAAAATATTATAAAGTATTTGGCAAATAATATAGGTAGTCCGATATCATCCACAAAAATAAGTGACTATTTAAATAGTAATAAAATAACGACAAAGTCTAATCATCAAACAATAGATAATTATTTAAATATGCTTGAAAAATCGTTTATAATGTATAAAGCTGATAGAACTGACATAAGAAAAAAATCTTTACTTAAAACTCTTGGAAAATATTATATATCAGATACTGGTATAAGAAATATAATTCTAGGTTTTAGAAATATAAATGAAGGACACTTACTTGAAAATGTTGTTTACCTTGAGTTGTTAAGAAGAGGTTATCGAGTAAATATAGGAAAGTCCAATGATTATGAAGTGGACTTTGTGGCTGAAAATCCTAATAATATAATATATTATCAAGTAACCAAAACTTTATTGAATGAAGAAGTAAAAAATAGGGAAATTAGAAGTTTAGAAAGCATAAATGATAATTATGAAAAAGTAATATTAACTATGGATAAATCAATTAATAAAGATTTTAATGGAATAAAGGTTATCAACATAATAGATTGGTTATTAGAAGATAATTAAAACTTTGACATATAATATATTATTCTATCACGAAAATTATTACTTTAGATATTGAAGGAAATAGTTTAGACTCCCCTACTTTATTTAAAAAAATCGATAGTATCTTTTTAACTAATTCTAATATTACATTTATTATTGGTGGTTCGCATGGTTTGCATGAAGATATAAAGAAATTAAGTAATTTTAGTTTATCTTTTTCCAAATTAACATTTCCTCATCAATTATTTAGAGTTATGCTGTTAGAACAAATTTATCGTAGTTTTAAAATAATTAATAATGAAACTTATCACAAATAGATAAGTTTTTGTTTGCGAAAAATATCGAAAAATGTATAGTTTTGGAAATATTTTTCCAAAACTTGACTAATTTAGCTATATATTGTACAATTATATCGAGGTGAAACTGTGATACAAAGAGAAGAATATTTAAATATATTAAAAAATTTTAAAGATCAAAATTTGATTAAAGTCTTAACTGGAATAAGAAGATGTGGTAAATCAACACTATTTAAATTATTTGTTGACTATTTAAAAGAAATCGGCATTTCTAATGAACAGATTATTATTATTAATTTAGAGGATCCAACTTATAATTTTAAGGATTATATGGATTTATATAACTATGTAAATGAACAATTAAAAACTAGTAAAAAATATTATATATTTTTAGATGAGGTTCAAAATGTTCCAAGCTTTCAAAAAGCAGTTGATGGATTATATATAAAAGAAAATGTCGACTTATATATAACAGGTTCAAATGCTTATCTTTTATCAGGAGAATTGGCTACTCTTTTATCAGGTAGATATATTGAAGTAAAAATGTTACCATTATCATTCAAGGAGTATTTTTCTATCTTTGGCGGTAATGAACAAAAAGTATTTTTAGAATATATGAGAAATGGTGGTATGCCAGGGAATATACCAATTTTAAAGAACAATCCTAATGACTTAGACAGATATTTAGATGGTATTTTTTCAACAATAGTTTATAAAGACATAATGGCTCGCAATAATATAAACGACAAACTTCTTTTAGAAAGTATTTTAAAATATGTTTTTGATAGTATTGGTAGTCCAATATCTATAAAAAAAATAAGCGATACTTTAAATAGCAAAAATATTTCAACAAGCAATCATACTGTAGAAAACTATATTAATGCTTTTTTAGAAAGTTATTTAGTATATAAGGCAGAAAGATTTGATGTGAAGGGTAAACAATTATTGGCACGTGATTATAAGTATTATGCTGTTGATGTCGGACTAAGAAGTTATTTATTGGGAAAAAAAGCTAACAGCGATATGGGACACATATTAGAAAATATTGTTTATTTAGAATTATTAAGAAGAGGGTATAAAGTTTATGTTGGCAAAGTTGATAATTTAGAAGTAGATTTTGTAGCTGAAAATAGAGAAGGTATAAAATATTATCAAGTAGCTTTAACTACTAGAAATCAAGAAACATTGGCACGAGAATTAAGATCTTTACAAAAGACAAACGATCATTATCCTAAATATTTACTCACTATGGATATGGATTTAGAAACAGATTATAACGGTATAACTAAAATAAATGTGGTTGATTGGCTATTAAAATAGTAATATAGATATACTATATGTGATATTTCAATGTTATAGTTACGTGTTTTAAAAAATATAAAATTTATATCGATATAGGTAATAGTTACTTTTTTGGCATCTATTTTTTAACAAATTCATTATAAATGTGATATACTTAATAAAGAATGGAGGATTTATGATAGAAACACCACATATAAAATGTAATAAAGAAGATATTGCTAGTATTGTTTTGATGCCAGGCGATCCATTAAGAGCTAAATTTATCGCCGAAACTTATCTAAAAGATTATAAATTAGTTAATGAGGTTAGAAACATGCTAGCTTATACTGGATTTTATAAAGAAAAAAAAATAACAGTTTTTTCTTCTGGTATGGGATTAGCTAGTATGGCCATTTATTGTTATGAATTATATAAATTTTTTGATGTTAAATATATTATTAGAATTGGGTCTTGTGGTAGTAATAATCCTAATATAAAATTATTAGATATTGTTTTATCAACATCAAGTTATACTGAAACTAATTTTAGTTATACATTTAATAGTGAAAATATAAGTGAAGTTTCATCTAGTAATAAACTAAATAATATTGTTATTAATAAAGCTAAAAGTAAAGATTTGAATTTAAAAACTGGTAAAACCGCATGTACTTTAGTTTTCGATCCTTATATGGAAGATAAAGAAAGTTATAATAAAAGATTACCTAAAGATATCATAGCTAGTGAAATGGAAGCTTTTGCTTTATTTTATATTGCTAGCAAATTAGAAAGACAAGCTAGTTGTTTGCTTACTGTTTCTGATTCTATTTATGAAAATAAAAAAATTACTACTTTAGAAAGACAAAATAATTTAAAAGATATGATTGAACTTGCTTTAGAATCTTGTTTGGAGGTTGAATAATGGAATTAATGGATAAAGCTTTAGAAGCTAAAAAAAATTCTTATAGCCCCTACTCTAATTTTAAGGTAGGAGCGGCATTATTAACTAAGGATGATAAGATATATACAGGATGTAATATTGAAAGTGTATCTTACACGCCGAGTTGTTGTGCGGAAAGAACGGCTTTTTTTAAAGCTGTTAGTGAAGGAAAAAAGGAATTTAAAGCGATCGCTATTACTGGCGATACTCAATTTTGTTATCCTTGTGGTGTATGTCGACAAGTTATGAGCGAATTTTGTGATGATGATTTTAAGATATATGTTGGAAATAGCAAGGAATATAAAGAATACACTTTAAAAGAATTACTACCCTATTCTTTTGATATGGAGAAATAAACTATGACTATGTATGATATTATTGAAAAAAAGAAAAATAAAAATACTTTAACTAAAGAAGAAATTTCTTTTTTTGTTAATGGTTATGTTAATAATGAAATACCAGATTATCAAGTAGCTAGTTTACTTATGGCGATAGTTTTAAATGGTATGAATGATGAAGAAGTTACTAATCTAACTTTAGCTATGGCTGATTCTGGTGATAAAATGCAATATGATTTTAAAGCTGTGGATAAACATTCAACTGGTGGGGTTGGAGATAAAACAACTTTAATTGTTGCTCCTATTGTAGCTAGTCTTGATTGCAAAGTAGCCAAAATGAGTGGTAAAGGATTAGGATTTACTGGTGGTACAATTGATAAATTAGAATCTATTCCCCATTTTAAAGTGCAATTAACTGATGAAGAATTTGTTAATCAAGTAAATGAGATTAATCTAGCCTTAATTAGTCAAACTAAAAACCTTGCTCCTGCCGATAAGAAAATATATGCTTTAAGAGATGTAACGGCTACGGTTGATAGTATTCCTTTAATTGCTTCTAGTATCATGAGTAAAAAAATAGCTAGTGGAGCTTCTAATTTAGTTTTAGATGTTAAGGTTGGAACAGGTGCATTTATGAAAAATATTGAAGAAGCTATTTCTTTAGCGACGACAATGGTTAATATTGGTAAAAATGCTGGTATTAATACAATAGCTATTTTAACTAACATGGATCAACCTTTAGGAAATAATATTGGTAATGCTTTAGAAGTTAAAGAGGTAATTGATGTATTAAATGGTAATGGGCCACAAGACTTAAAAGAAATATCTATTGAACTAGCTACTTATATGGTAAGCTTATATAAAGATATTTCCTATGATTTAGCTAAACAAAAAGTAATTGAAGTATTAGAAAATAAAAAAGCTTTAAATAAATTTTATCAATTTGTTTCTAAACAAGGCGGTAATATTAATGAATTAAAAATAAATCCTAAATATGAATACAAAATTTATTCTAAAAAACAAGGATATATTGTTAAAATGGATACTGAAAAAATTGGTAAAATCTCTTCTTTATTAGGTGCTGGAAGAATAACTAAAGATGATGTTATCGACTATGAAGCTGGTATTGTTTTAAATAAGAAAATCAATGATTATGTAAAGATTAATGATTTGTTAGCCACTTTTTATACTAATAAAGAAATTGATTTAACTAATGACTATTTAAATACTATTGAAATATCTAATCAACCAATTGAAAATAATTTAATTTTAGGAGTGATAAAGTGAAAGATGTTGTTAATGCATTAATTACTAAAAATAAAACTATTTCTACAATGGAATCTTGTACTGGTGGATTATTAGCTAGTGAAATAACTAATATTCCTGATTCTAGTAAAATTCTTAAATTTAGTGCAGTTACATATTCTAATGAGTTTAAAATAAAAATGGGGGTTAATAGTAATACAATTGCTAAATACACTGTTTACAGTATCGAAGTAGCTAAAGAAATGAGTAAAGCAATTTCTAATTTTACTAATTCTGATTATGGTGTAGGGATAACTGGACAGTTAAAAAAAATAGATGAAGCAAATCCTACTAATAATGATAATTTAGTTTATGTAAGTATTTATGACAAAGCTAAAGATTCCTATTATACGATGAGTCTAGAAGCATTAGATTTACCAAGAAGTGAAAATAAAAAATATGTCGTAAATAAGATTATAGATTTACTTAAAACAATCGTATAAAAATAATAATCAATCACCAATATTAATTAGGTGATTAAAATGAAAAAATTAATATTGGTTATTTTTATAATTGTTTGCTTTTATGTTTCATTAGGCCATGTTAGTAGTTTAGTAATACCAGAAGATGCCTTAAGAATTAGAGTTATTGCTAATAGTAATGATGAATATGATCAAGATGTCAAAACAATTGTTAAAGAAAATATTCAATATAAAATGTATGATTTATTAAAAGATACTAAAGGTGTTGATGAAGCAAGAAAGATAATTAATGATAATTTAGATAATATTGATAATGAGATTAGAAATACTTTACAGTCATTAAACTATAATTTAGGTTATGAAATTAATTATGGATTAAATTACTTTCCTAGTAAGGAATATAAAGGAATTACTTATAATGAAGGATATTATGAATCATTAGTTATTACTTTAGGAGAAGGTAAAGGTGATAATTGGTGGTGTGTTTTATTTCCTCCTTTATGTTTAATTGAAGCAGAAGCTAGTGATGATGTTGAATATACATCTTTTGTTAAAGAATTATTAGAAAAATATTTGTAAATTTAAATATTTTATTTATTATTTAATTGATTTGTTATTTGTTATTGATAAGGCTAAAGAGTAAAATCTTTAGCTTTTATTAAAAATATTTAATAAATATTCCGTGTGTGTGTAATTTGTATATTGACTAATAAATTGTTTTAAGTTAAAATTAATATGAAAGTAAGGAATATAAAAAATAAAATGTTTCATACTAATATTTATAAAAGGAGTAGTTTTTAATGAAAAAAGAAATTAAGTTAACAAAATTAGGCTTTACTTTAATTGAGTTATTAGCTGTAATTATTATTTTAGCTATAGTAGCCCTTATTGCAACACCAATTATATTGGATGTAGTAGAAGATGCGCGTATATCAGCAGGCAAATCAGAAGCACAAATGATCTATAGTGGAATTAATAATTATTGTGCAACTGAAGATATGAAGTATCAGTTAGATAATAATTATACTAGAATATGTACAAGTAGTATGAATGCTGATACCGTAAAAGAGATGGTAAATTTAGGAAATGCTAAAATTAATGAAGTTAGTTATAATGGAAGTAAGTTAACTAATTTAGTGATTGAAAGTAATGGCCATACATTCAAATTATGTA
>CAMLYN010000015.1 GCA_946491675.1 uncultured Mycoplasmatota bacterium
TAATAATTTATCTTATCAATATTTAGAAGATAATTTAATTGAAAATTAATTAAACCCCTCATTAATTTAAAAATGAGGGGTTGTTTTAACAAGCTTTTTTATATTCACAAAAGTAGGCATAATATTCATCGTAAGTTAAACCACTTTCTTTAACTTTAATAGCTAATTCTTTTCCTACATAACGATAATGCCATGATTCATAGCTATATCCAGTAATATGTTCTTTACCTTTAGGATATCTTAAAATGAAACCATAATTATGAGCATTTTCTTGTAACCATTTAAATTCATCGGTGTTTTCAAATTCATTGCCTTGAACACCATCAGAAACAATATCTAAGGCTAGTCCCGTTTGATGTTCAGAGAAACCTGGTCTTGATGCATAATCATCACCGAATGCGTCATATTCTTCTTGTTGATCTTCAAGAGTACGAAAAGAAGAGTTAACTAATAAAACTAAACCTTGTTCATTAGCTGCATTCCACATATCTACATATTTGTCATAAACTTCTTTTTTCGTTGAGTGACCTTCATAAGCATACCAGTTAAGGATTGGGACGATATCATCAGGAGCATAATCATCTTTTAAATAATGGAATTTATTTACTAACATTTTAATTCCATCATCTAAGTTAGTTTCTTTAGTATTTGTATACCAATCACTATCAGCACCAACATTAACAATACTAATAATATCTTTAATATTGTCAGTTTTTGTAGAATAATTTAAATATCTTTCTAAATTATCAGGAATATAGTATTGTTCACTTATAATACTAGTTAATTTTTGATTGTATTCAATATTTAGTATTTTTTCAATATCAGTTTCACTTAATTTTTCGGTAATAATTGCTATATCTTCTTTTGTATATCCTTTTTCTTTTAATGCTTTTTCTGTTTTGTTAGTATTTTGAATGATTAAAATAATTCCTACTACTATTATGATAAATACTAAAACAAATATTATTCTTTTAATCATGTTTTTATCTAATTTTTTATCCATATTCACACCTATCTTTCATAATTAAATTATACTATATTCAAAGTTTATTGTCTATAAATTATTAAAAAATGACAGGATAAAAACACGAAAAAAGGTATTGACAATAGATTTAATTAATAAATATAAGAGAATAAGAAACAATAGTTGTTAAAAAATTACATTGTAATCTGTAAAATTGTGTACATATTTTGTTATTATTTAGATAATGCACACTATATAATAACAAAATATTAAAGATATTCTGCTTTTACTCATCTATATAATATATAAAATTACTGATTTATTAAATTATTTTTTACTATAAAGCACACTTTATCATACTGTTTTAAACTCTTGTTTATTTTTTTAGCAAGTAATTTTAATAATTAAAAAGCAGTCAAAACCCTTATCAACAAAGGATAAATTGACTATTTCAATAATATTTCATGTTTTTATCCTGAAAAAATGACAATTTTTTCACATTATAATAATCGTAAAAAATTATTAAAAATTTTTTTTACCTTTTTACATGATTTAACGATTATAATATTAAAATGGCAAAGTTAAGAAATAATTAAAATTTAAACAAATCTATGCTATAATATACAGTAGAAAATACTTAAATAAATTTAATGAACGAATTAAAGAAAGGAAGAGTAAAATGGAATTAGTAGATTTATTAAATAATAGGAAAGAACTGATAGGTGAAACCTGTGAAAGAAATGCTGTTCCAAACGGCAAATACAGATTATCAATTCATATATGGATAATTAATGAAAAAAATGAAATATTAATTCAACAAAGGAGCGCAAATAGAAAAAAATTTCCTAACATGTGGACTAATACTGGTGGTGCATGCCTTGCAGGTGAAACTAGTATCGAAACTGTTTTTAGGGAGTTAAAAGAAGAATTAGATATTACTCCTAATATAGATAATTTAGAGTTAATTGCATCTTATAAAAGAGAAAAAGATTTTGTTGATGTATGGGTTTTAAGACAAAATATAGATATAAAAGATTTAAAATTTAATGATAATGAGGTTCAAGATGCTAAATGGGTAACTATAGAAGACTGGGAAAAATTATTAATAGAAGGACAAGCTGTAAAATCTTCCACTGATTATTTTTTAAATTATATAAATAATGAATTTTAATAAATTAGTTTTAAAATAATAATTGAGTTATAGAATTTCTTAGAAATAGAAAAGAAAAACTGCATTTCAGACAAATTTTTGACTATTTCAAACATAAAATTGACAACATTTTTTATTTATGCTAGAATAACGTCGAAATTTGATAAAAGGGAGTGAGTTTGTGCAGCAAACAAAATTAAAGCCATCACAAGAAATGCGTTGGAGAAAGTATTATCCAGAAGAAGCATTAAATTTTGATTTTCCTAGAGTTAGAATTTATGATGCGGTTTATGAGGAAAATCGAAAGAAAAAAGATAATATTGCTTTAGAATATGAAGGCACAGAAATAAGATATGGTGATTTCTTTGATAAAGTAGAAGAAAAAACAGAATTCTTTTTAAGTAAAGGTGTTGAACCTGGTGAGGTTGTAACTTTTACTATGTTGATGTCGCCAGAATTTGTGTATGATTGGTATGCATTAAGTAGAATTGGAGCAGTTAGTAACTTAATAGATCCTAGAACTAATGTTGCAGGAATTAGAGAATATATTAAGGAAGCTGATTCAAAAATGATTTTAAATACAGGTATTTTTACTAGTAAAGTAAAATCAGCTATTGAAGATGATGATATTAAAGTTATTAATTATTCATTAAAAGATTCAGCTAAGAAGTTACCACTTTTATTAGGTACAGTTTCTAGTATAACAGATTTTACAACAGATCTATTAGCAAAAAAAGATATAAGATTTCAAAAATATGATAGTTCATTATTACAAAACAAAACCTTTAGTTTAGAAAACTATGTTAAGAATGAACCATTGACTATTGTTCATACGGGTGGTACAACAGGTACACCAAAAGGTGTTGTTCTTTCACATGATAATTATAATGCTATGGCATATGAATATATTAAATCGGGAATTGGATTTACAAGTGGAGATAGATTTTTATTAATAATGCCACCTTGGATTTCATATGGCTCTGGAATGTTACATATGAGTTTAGTTTGTGGGATGAAAGCCACTATTATTTCAAAATTGGACTCTAAAAAAATGCCTAATTATATTTTAAAACATCAGCCACAATGGTTTGCTGGTGTACCGGTTCATTATCAAATTGTTAATAAAAGTAAAGATATTAAACCAGGATCACTTTCATTTTTAAAAGCTGGAGCAGTTGGTGGAGGTGCAATAACTGGCGAATTATTTGAAGAATCAGAAGATTTCTTACTTAAAAACGGTGCTAAAAAAGGTGTATATCCTGGATATGCCTTAACTGAATCAACTTCTGCATTTTCGGTTAGACATACTGAACAATTTAAAAAAGGCAGTTCAGGTATACCATTACCAGGATGTACAGTGGGAATTTTCAAATTTGATGAAAATACCGGATTAACGACTGATGAAGAATTAGATTATAATCAACGTGGAGAAGTTTGTTTGAAGACACCAAATATGATGCTGGGATATTTTAAAAACGAGAAGTTAACAAAGGAAGTTTTAAAAAAACATAGTGATGGTGAAATATGGATTCATACTGGTGATTTAGGAAAAGTTGATGAAGATGGCTTTATCTTTATCGAAGGACGAATCAAAGAAATGATTACTCGTCATGACGGTTTTAAAGTTTACCCTTCTGTTATTGAAAGAGTAATTTCAACTCATAAAGCAATTGATTCTTGTAAAGTGGTTGGCGTTCCTGATAAAATTCATCAACAAGGAGAATTTCCTAAGGTATATTTTACAATTAAAGAAGAATATAAAAATGATTTGTCTACAATTTTAAAAGAGTTAAAAGAGATGAGCAAAAGCTGCTTACCAGAATATTATATTGAAGGAATTAGTTTTGAAAGTATTGATAAAATGCCATTAACATCGATTGGTAAAATAGATTATCGAAAACTACAAGAATTAAATGTAGAAAGTAAAACATTAAAAAAGCTAAAATAACACTAAAATAACACTTTTTAGTGTTATTTTAGTATGAAATAAATTTATTATGTGCTATAATTTATGTGTAGTATATAATAAGGTGGTGTTTAGGTTGGTAATGGGTATTACAATGTTAGTTTGTAGTTTAGTCTATTTAATTATGACAACATTTGTTTATTGCTCAAGACAAAGATTAAAAAGTAGAGAAATAAAACTTTATAATTATTTAATTATTTCATCTTTTGTTGGTATTTTTTTAGAATTATCTTGTATTTTTATTGTTCCTTATAAGGATTATTATCCGATTCTTAATGAAATAATTAATCGAGCATTTTTGTTATATATATTAACTTGGATTTCATTATTTACGTTATATGTGTTTACTATTTCATTTTATAATGATAATAAGGCTACTAAATTCGTAAAAAAACATCTAAAAAAATTTAAATTTTTAGAATTACTAGTATTTATAATATTTGCTATATTATTAATGGTATTGCCATTAAATTATTATTATGATGGTCAATTTGTTTATTCTTATGGAATGGCCACTGCTTTTCTATATTTTATAAATACTTTTTTAATAGTGGTTTGGTTGATTTGTTTATTAATTAATGTTCATGTTATTAATTATAAAAAATTTATTCCAATGTTTACGTTTATATTTACTGCTTTATTAAATCTTCTTGTAAGAGAAATTAATCCTGGAATTTTATTAATTACTGTTAGTCAAACCTTTATCACGATTATGATGTATTTTACCATTGAAAATCCTGATATTAAAATGATAAATTATTTAAATTTAGCTAAAGATACTGCTGAAAAGGCTAATCGAGCTAAATCTGATTTCTTGTCAAGTATGTCTCATGAAATAAGAACGCCACTCAATGCTATTGTCGGTTTTTCAGAATGTATTATTAATGCTGATAGTTTAAGTGAGGCTAAAGAAAATGCTAGTGATGTTGTTAGTGCTTCTAATACATTATTAGAAATTGTTAATGGAATTTTAGATATTTCTAAAATTGAAGCTGGTAAATTAGAACTTGTGGAAACAGATTATAGTTCTAAAAAATTATTTAACGATATTGTTAGACTTATTCAAGCAAGAATTGGTGATAAACCATTAGAATTTAAAGTTAATATTGCTGATGATTTACCTTTAGTTTTATATGGTGATCATATGAATGTTAAAAAAATAGTTATTAATTTACTTACTAATGCTGTTAAATATACTAATCAAGGCTTTGTTAGTTTAGATGTCAAATGTGTTAAAAATAATGATATTTGTCGTTTGATTATTTCTGTTAAAGATAGTGGCCGTGGAATTAAGCAAGAAGATATGGGCAAATTATTCACTAAATTTCAACGAGTTGATGAAGATCGAAATACAACTGTTGAAGGAACTGGATTAGGGTTAGCTATTACTAAGCAATTAGTAGAAATGATGAATGGAAAAATTGTTGTTAATAGTGTTTATGGTGAGGGATCAGATTTTACGGTTGCTATTGATCAAAGATTATCTTTAGCTAAACTAGAACCAGAAAAAGAAGAAATTGATGATTTTAATTTAGATTTAACAGATAAAAGAATCTTAATAGTTGATGATAATAAATTGAATTTAAAAGTTGCTCAAAAGTTATTAGTTAAATATAATCCAATTATTGATACTGCTGAAAGTGGAATGGAGTGTTTAAATTTAATTAATAGTGGTAAAACTTACGATTTAATATTATTAGATGATATGATGCCTAAAATGCGAGGAACTGAAACATTAATAAGATTAAAGAAAAATCCTGAATTTAAAACTCCGACGATTGCTCTTACTGCTAATGCAATAAATGGTATGAAAGAAAAATATATTCAAGAAGGTTTTGATGATTATTTAGCAAAACCAATTGAAAAACCAGAATTATATCGTGTTTTAAGAAAATATGTTGCTGACAGTAATATTTCTATAACACCAATTTCATCAGCTAATAAAATTAAAGAAAATGTTATTGATTTTAAAGATTATAGTGATAAAAAAGTTTTAATTGTCGATGATAATAAAGTAAATATTACAATTGCAATTAATTTTTTAAAACCATATAATTTTACAATTGAATCATGCTTAAGTGGCATGGAATGTTTAAATTTAATTAATAGTGGTAAAACTTATGATTTGATTTTTATTGATATAATGATGCCAGAAATTGATGGTGTTGAACTATTAAATAAATTAAAACTTTTTCCTAATTTTAATTCTAAAGTTGTTGCTTTAACTGCTGATGCTGTAGATGGCTCAAAAGAAAAATATTTAAGTAGTGGCTTTGATGCTTATATTTCTAAACCGATTGATAAAAAAGAATTAAATGATATTATTGAAAATATATTTAACGTTACTAATTCTGTTAATGGTAGCATTGAATTTTTAAAAGCAAATGGTGTTGATATTGATAAATCTTTAGAACTATTAGGTGATATAAATACTTATAATGATTTGTTGAAAGAATTTATAGATACGATTAAAAATAAAATTAATAATTTAAATAATTATAAAAACCAAAATGATTTAGATAATTACGCAATATTAGTTCATTCTTTAAAAAGTGATAGTAGATATTTAGGTTTTACTAAATTAGCTGATATTGCTTTACAACATGAATTAAAAAGTAAAGAAAATGATATTAATTATATTAATAATAATTTTAATTTATTGTTAAATGAAGTAAATGCTGTAATTACTATAATAAACAAATATATGAATTAGGTCTTAATGACTTAATTTTTTTTGACTGACTTAATAAGTCAGAACTTTTTTAATTTTTTTATGTTATGATTTATTTAAGGAGGAACTTATGAATCAGATTAAAATGGGAAAATTTATAAAAGAATTACGTCAAGAGAAAGGTCTTACGCAAAAAGAAATTGGTGATCAATTAAACATAACAGATAATTCTGTATCCAAATGGGAAAGGGGAATAAACACTCCAGATATTTATTATCTTGCTCCTTTATCCAAGATATTGGGAGTTAGTATTAACGAATTACTAAATGGTGAAAGACATTATAAAAAGAAGAATAAAAAAAGTAATCGCAACATAATTTTAGAAGTTGAAAATTTAAATAAAAATTTTGGTAAAAATAAAATATTAAGCGATATTAATTTAACTATTTATGAAGGTGATATTGTCGGATTAATTGGTCCTAATGGAGCAGGTAAGACAACACTTATTAAAACGATTTTAAATCTTTATTATCCTAGTAGTGGTAAGATTAAAATATGTGGCTTTAATCTAAAAAATGATTTTGAATTAGTAATGTCTAAAATTGGTTCTTTAGTTGAAACACCTGATTTGTATCAACATTTATCAGGATTACAAAATTTAAAAATGACGATGATGATGAATAATATAAAAGATTATGAATATATGGAAAAAATAATTAAATTATTGAAACTAAATAATCGAATAAATGATAAAGTAAAAAAATATTCATTAGGGATGAAGCAACGCTTAGCTTTGGCTAATGCACTTATTAAAAAACCCCAATTTTTAATTTTAGATGAACCAACTAATGGTTTAGATCCGTTAGGAATTAAAGAATTAAGAGATATAATTAAATTTGTTAACGAAAAATTTAATACGACAATTTTAATAAGTAGTCATATTCTATCGGAAATTGAAAATATTTGCGATGAAATTGTTATTATTGATAATGGTTATATTATTGAACAATTAGATATTAGTGATATTAAATATCAAAATATTTCTTTAGAAAAAGAATTTTTAAACAAAACTAGTGGTTCAAAAAGTCAAATTGGTGGTGAATTATGAGAATAATAAATTTGATTAAATGTGAATTTATTAAAAACTATAATTTAAAAAACTTATTAATTATCATAATTACTTTATTAATATCTGTTATTGCAATTAGTAGTTTATGGTTTTTATTTTATGAAGGTTTAGATGATTTTGAAAGTAGTTTTAATAACGGAATAATATATTCTCAAGAGAAATATCAAAGTTATGAAGCTTTAGATGATTCATTTGAAAAAGAATTTTATTTAAATTATTATCAAAAAAGAATTGAAATGTTAGAAAAAAAGAAGACAATTGATAATTATTTTCAAGAATGTTTTCAGGATATAGTTTTAAGTAAAATTAATTATTTAGAAAATGAGATATTTGTTTTGAATCAAATGATTGATAACTTTACTAATTCATATTTTAAAGAAATAGATGAATATGATATTGGTATCGATGGTGATGTTTATGATGAATATCAAAGTATTATAAGATCTAATTATTCTGATGATATCGATGAAATGAAGAAAGAAAAAGAAGAAAAAGAAAAAGTAAAAATTGAATATGAAAAAATTTTTGAAGAAAATAAATATTATAAATATATTGAATATTTATTAAAAACAGAAAATTTTTCTTCTGATCGACAAGAATTTTATGAAAGTATATTATCCCAAAAAATATCCGATGAAACTGATTTTAGAATAATTAGTTTTGAACAATTGCAACAATTAGAATCATATGTTATTTATAATCAAACTGTAACAAATGAAGAATTTAATCAGGATCGTTTTTTAAATCAACAATATAAAAATTATGATAATTATGTTAAATTTAATGAAAAATATTTAAATATTATTAATGAAAAAATAGCTATAATCGATTATAGTATAAAGAATAATATCAAACATGATATTAGTTTTACTGGTTTAGACTTTTTTGAAATAGAAGAAAAAGAATTAAATTCTAAAATAATTGTTAATCAAATTGGTTATTTATCGGTAATTGTTATTATTTTGGTAGTTTTAACAAGTGGTAACATAATTACTGGTGAACATTCTAAAAAAACTGAAAAATTATTATTTACTTATCCGATTAAAAGGTGGAAAATTCTTTTAAGTAAATTTATATATTTAATTATTCATAGTTATATAATTTGGTTTATAGCTTTAATATTATTAATTTTATTATCAGGAATAAATTATGGTTTTGCTGATTTGTTTACTCCTAAATTAATTTATAGTTCTAATGGTGTATTAGAAGTAAATTATATATTTTATATTATTAAGGAAATATTTATTTGTAATATTCCGGTAATTAGTTTTTTAGCTATTCTTTTACTTATTTCTGTTATTTCATTAAATACTACTTTAACAATTGGTATAAGCATCATTTTAGCGATTATTTCACCACTTTTATGGCTGTTAATTAAATTTAAAATGGAATTTTTAATTTACACACCATTTCCTTATTTTGACTATGGAATTGTTTTAAATAATTCTCAATTATTTTTAAGTGCTTTAAGATATGTTGATTTTGGTAATTATCTTGGCTTAATTATATCAATAATAACGATTATAATTTGTTATATACTGTCTAATATATTATATATAAAAAAAGATATTAAAAATTAATATTAAGTATTTAAAAACTATTATCAAATAGTTTTTTTGATTTTATAAATTATTCTTTCTATAATAACTTATGATATAATGATACTATAGAAAAGAGGTAGCAAATGAAGTTAGTATCTATACCTAATGATAAATTTGAAGACTATAGAATTGATGCAATTTTTGATTGTTATAAATGGGATCCACAGTTTTTAGATAGTAATACATTAGCTAGATATGTTTTAGTAATAACAGAAGATGAATGTAATGAATTAGCAAAATTGACAGAGAATTTAGACTTAGAAACTCAAAAGGCAGAAAAGTTTTTAAATAGTAATCTAAAGCTGGCTAAACCACTTGCATTACCAAAAGAAATATATAACGAATTAAAAAGAATGTCTAATTATGATGAAAATAAACATATCCGATTAATGCGCTATGATTTTCATCCAACAACTGATAATAAATGGGCAGTAAGTGAAGTTAATAGTGATGTACCAGGAGGATTTGCTGAGGCTTCATTATTACCAGAATTAGCTATAAAAACTTTAAATAATAAAAATTATTATAGTATTAATTTTGGTGATGTTTTGGCTTCATCAATATCTAAAAAAGTAAAAGCAAAAGGGACTATTATGTTTGTTCACTGTACTTCTTATAGTGATGATAGACAAGTAATGCAATATATTGGTGATAAAATGGAAACTTTAGGTTTTAAATCTTTATATGGTGCAGCAGATCATTTGATTTTTAAAAATAAAGAAGCAATAAGTATTTTAGATGGTTATGAAGGCAAGATTGACTGTATATTTAGATTTACTCCTTTGGAATGGTTAAAAGAAATAAAACCTAAAACATGGAGCGGTTATTTTGATACTATTACACCTTCTTGTAATCATCCAATTGCTATATTTGCTCAAACTAAAAGATTTCCTTTAGTTTGGGATATTTTAGAACAAAATGGGATTAAATTAGATACATGGAAAAGTTTGTTGCCAGATACTATTGAAGTGAAGAATGCCAAAAATAAAAAAGATTATATTTATAAACCTGCGTGTGGAAGAGTAGGTGAGAAAATAGCAATTAAAGAAGCTTGTTCAAGTGATGAATATAAAGAAATATTAAATGATGTAAAAAAGAATCCTAAAAATTATTTGGCACAAAAAAAGTTTATTAGTCGACCTTTAAAAGGAATTAATAATGAAGAATTTCATGTTTGTTTAGGTTCTTATACCGTTGACGGTAAACATGCTGGCTTTTATGCTAGAATAAGTGAAAAAAATAGGATTGATTCTGATGCTAAAGATATACCAGTTGTAATTGAAAGAGGTAAACAAAATGACTAAAAAAGATATATATAAAATATGGGCTCCTAATGAATGTAATTGGGTAGATTGGGTAAGACCAGTTCCTTTTATTGGCATTGATCAACATCATAATTATCAAGAATTTATTGATTATACAATTCCTAAAATAAATTATATCAAAGGAAAAATGAATGATACAATGATAATAATTGATATTAAAGGTGTTGATAGTATTAAAGAAGGAATAGCTTTAGCTAAATTAGGTTATCGTCCAATTCCGATATTCAATGGAACTAATCCTTTAATAAATACAAAAAGTACAACTAATAATCTTATAATTGAACCGTTACTTGTTTGGGGAGCATTAGAGTTAAAAAATATTAAAATAGATAATGATGCTCCTCCAGTTTTTCTTTTAGATAGTAATCGTTTGAACCGTTATAAATTGAATAGAGGAATTTTTGATAATAGTTGGGATATATATCCTCAAGATATTCCTTCAAAAGAATACTTGTTAAAAAAAGGAATAAAAAAAATAATTATAAGAGGAGAAAAAATTAATAATGATTTATGTAAAGTATTATACAAATATCAAAATGATATTAAAATATTATTTACTAATGGATTTGATAATTTAATAGAAATAAAAATACCTAAGGTAAAAAAAATTAATTAAGGAAGTGCCTACAATGATAAAATTTTCGGGAAAAATAGTGCAATTTGGTTTTGGAGCGGTTGGGAAAAGTTTTTATGAAAAAGTTAAAAAAGAAATTCAATTTAATGAAAACAACTATATCGTAATTACTAAAGATAAATTTGAGTTTGAAGCTTATATAAATTTAGGAGGGATATCTACTAATTTTTATATTTATGATGTGAATAAAGATAATTTTCAAGAAATATTTAAACAGTATTTAAATTCAGGAGATTTATTAATCGATTTTGCTGATACAGTTGGAACAAAAGATATTTGTAAATGGTGTGCAGAAAATAATATTATGTATCTTAATACTGGTGAAGCTGATTGGCCAGAAAATTGGTATAGTATTTTTGAGGAAAACATTTTAAAAAAAGAAATGCAAAAGAAATATCGAAATAATAAATATCCTATTGTTTTACAACATGGTAATAATCCTGGATTAGTATCGCATTTTGTTAAATCAGCACTCGAATATATTATTACTACTCAGTTTAAAAAAGATAAACATTTAAAACAATTATTAAAAGAAAATAAGTTTAATGAAATAGCTAAAATATTAGAACTTAGGATGATTCATGTAAATGATATTGATTTACAAAAAATAAAGGAAAAATATAAATTTGATAAATTAACTAATACCTGGTGTGTTGATTCGTTCTTTTTTGAACTATTAAGTGAAGCTACGCAAAATATCGGTACTCATGAATTAATTGATTATCAAGATAAATGTCGGTTGTTAGATTTAAAGAAAGGTTTTTTAGAGTATAAAAAAATCGCTTTAGATATGAAATGTCGTACGCTTTATCCTAATGGTTATTTTGAAGGATATTTAGTTCCTCATGAAGAGACTATTACTATTGCTAATAATTTAGAAGTAATTGAAAATGGTAAAGTTACTTATCGTCCATCGGTAATGTTTATTTATTTGCCTTGTGATTTAGCTAACGAATATTTAGAAAAATCTAAAGTAAATGATTATCCTAATTCTAATCCTAATAAACCACAAGATTGTGAAAATGAAAATGGTCAAAGTATCGTAAGAGGGCATATTTGTCCAAATGAAGTAGAGATTGTATACCAAGAAAAAATCGAGAAAGGTACTGAATATGTCGGTGTACTTCTTATCGGTAATAAATTTAATCCTGTTTGGGTTGGTAATAGAGTAGAACTATCTTACTTATATAAAAATAAAAAAGATTCATATTGGCAAACACCAACGATTACGCCAGTAGCGATGTCAGCTTTAGCGGCAGTTTGTTGGATGCTGAAAAATAAAGATAAAGGTGGAATATATTTTCCTGATGATATAATTGATTATAAATATATTTTAAAAATAGCTGAAAAGTATATATCAAAGACAATATATAAAACATTTGATAAAAATTTAGTTCAAGATAAGTTAAAGATTAATTTTACTAATATTCAATCAAAAGATTTTTTTGTTAAAAATTAAAAAGAATAATCCTTTTTTTTAGAATTATTCTTTTTTGTGTTTTAGTGACCTCCGCCACCTCCACCGCCACCACGGCCTCCACCACCATAGTATGTTCCACCGCTGTATCTATGACTTCTTGAAATTGATGAAGCACTGCGTGTTGCAGATCTAAAAAGATGATTGTTTCTTCTAAAACTACTTGAACGATAATAACCATTACTTAAGATAGGACTATTTGAAACATCTGGGCATCTGATTTCTAATGCTTTTACAACTTTATTTGAAATACCGAAAGCAGTTGCATAGACTAAATATTTTTCCCATAAAGGTAGTTCAATAACAGTACGCTCTTTCATTAATGTTTCACTATTTAAGAAATCATATAATGCTTTCCATTTAGCATATTCGTCTTCGCCAAATTGTGTTAACAACACATATTTATTAGCAAATCTTTTTAAATAAAGTCCGCATATAATTAAAACTGTACCTAATATAAATAATGAGCCAAAGGCTAAATCAAAACGAGTATTTGCGATAATTAGATTACCAATAATCATTATTAATGAACCAAATATAATATAACTATTAGATAAAGATTTTGTACTGTTTTTCAACTCATTATAATTTGATTTTTGGAAATATCCTTGGGATATACCGATATTAACGACTGATTTTTCGATAGATGTAACGAATGTATCTGTGTTATCGTAGTCTTTAGAAACCTTTTGTTGAAAATCTTCCATTTTAATGTTATTACCTAAAGAATGTCTAATAATTAAATTAAAGTAAGCTTCTTCATTAGATGATAATTTTTCTAAAACTTTACCATTTATGTTACGAAGTTCGACTGGTTGGTTAATAATTGGTTGATTAGTTTGTTGATTATTTAAAATATTATTTTCTAATTTTGTCTCAACAATATTACTTGAATCATTTTGAGAAATTGATGTAGCTTGATATATTGAATTAGGATTATATAATATATTAATTGTAATGTTGTTAAAAGTCCAATCTTTATTATTATCTATTTTTTGTAATTCAATATAACCTTTTCTTATCAAATTTAACATTAAAGCTGAATAGGTGTTTCCAACATCAACTTTATGATTACTTTTTAAGAATGCTAATGTAGCTGCAAAGTGGGGATCTAAATCACTTGGGATATCTCTAAAGTATTGCATTGCTTGAGTTGGTTTATATAAAATATGTTTTTTGTGGATCTTTTTATCTCTTGATACAACGGAAATTAAAATAAATATTGAAATACCGATAGAAACGGATAAGAAGATGATTTTATAGGTTTTATATTTAGCTGGTAATTGGTCATATTCTTCAATTGCATTTAATGCTTCTTCTAAATAAACGTCATTTGAATAAATATTAGCTGGGGCATAATTGGTGAATATATTTTTATCTTCATTAAAAGCTAGTAGAGAAAATTCTATATATTGATTATAATTTTTAAATTTTAAATCATCTTTATCTAAATTAATAGAAAAAGTGTGATAGCCAGGGTTTAATGTGTCTGATTCAGTAAATTCAAAAGTATTTGAATTAGTTCCATAGGTGTGGGCTAAATAATTACCTTCTTTTGGCATATCTTTTTCTGGAATTAATATTTGCCCATTAAAAGATTCTAAATATTTGATAGTATCTT
Organism: uncultured Mycoplasmatota bacterium; assembly: GCA_946491675.1. The sequence goes on from CAMLYN010000015.1 coordinate 14,539, forward strand.
CTGAATACATAGTTAAGTATAATTCGGAAACATCATCATAACGTAAGGCAGCATTATTCATTTCATATTGAATTTCAAATGTTACCTCTTCGCGGTATAGTCCGTCAACATAGAAAAACACACATTCATATCTTCTTCTATCTTCATCATAAGGTCCGGTACTATGATACCATTTTTCTGGACCATATCTAGAACTAGTATAATCACTATCATTCCAATATAATTTAGGACTTTCTTCATAATAAGTTTCTGTTCCATCATCATTAATTTGTTTAACATAGTTAACTTGATAATCAATTTTTAATCCATCGACATAATCTTCAGGAAGGTCACGCCATAATTCCCAAAATAAATTATCTTGGCTAGCTGCATGAATATCAAAAGTTATTTGTTCAGTGATAACAACTTTACCACCTTCATTAGGTTCATCGACTAATACAGCTTTGTAGTCAATGTCAGTAATTCTTGCATAGTCATTAGGTCCAGTACTTTCTTCGAGATTTGAAATTATTGAAGAAACGAAAGGCTCAAAAAAGGTTAAAATAAGTATACATATCCAAATTCCTATAACAATTTTTCCTGATGTTTTCATACTCAAATCACTCTACTTTCTTAAATTATTATAACATAGATTAATATAAATAAATAGAATTAAATAGTAAAAAAATTATTTTTATTATTAATAATATTAAATGTCAATTTATGACATTTTTTTAAATTTGTAACATATTTTTAAATAGGTGAGTAATGTGAGAAAAATATTTGGTATTTTAATGATTTTATTAGTTTTATTTCCTTTTTGTGTAGAGGCTTCTGATTTAGCGCCTAATGCAAGTAGTGTTATTGTACTAGAACCGACTACTGGAGAAATTATTTATGAACGAAATTCTCATGAAAGAAGACATCCAGCCAGTATGACTAAAATAATGACGATGTTATTAGTTATGGAAGCTATTGAAAAAGGTG
>CAMLYN010000016.1 GCA_946491675.1 uncultured Mycoplasmatota bacterium
GCATTTTCAATACTTGAATGAGCATTTTTAATCATAAAGTGTCAAATTTGGGAATTAAAATAGTGATTAAATTCACTATTTTTTTTGATTATTAGTGCAAAAAATGTCGAAATATGTTATAATTATATTAATCATAGGGTTAGGTTAGTGCAAAGGAAGATATTTATGAAAAAAATAAGAAAGATGTTAAAAAGTATTCCTAAAATAAATTATGTTATCGGGTTATTAGCAATTGTTTTAGTTGCTTCTTTTATGTTACCTTCTTTAGCTAGATATGAAAATCGAATTCCAACCCCTAATGTATCAGTTTGGAGTGGTAATGTTGCTAGTAATTATCGTAAAGGGAGTGGAACAGTAGACGATCCTTATGTTATTGCTAATGGTGAAGAATTAGCTTATTTTGCTGAAATGTTAAAGACTAATGATTATGAAAATACATATTTTGTTTTAAGTAATGATATTGTTTTAAATAATGGTATTTTTGGATTTGATGAAACTAATGGTATGACTTATCAATTAAGTAATTCATTGTTTTATTTGAAAGAGTATACTAATGAATTTTATGATAATGCTAATCGAGAAAACGCTAAGATTGGTAGTATTAATTTATTTTCTAGTTTAGATAATTTTAAGGGTCATTTCGATGGTCAATTTTATACAATTTATGGACTTTATATAACAAGTGAAGATGAAGATGTTGCTTTGTTTACTAATTTAAGTGGTGAAGTAAGTAATTTATATATTGATAATGCAATGATTTATGGTGGTAGTAAAACTGCTGGAATTGCTAGTAGTTCAAATGATAATCAATTAAATAATATTTTATATAATGGTTATGTAATAGGGACTAATATAAAGACAGAAACTAAAGAAATATCTATACCTTCCCAAAATGTTACTGTTAATAATCAGACAATTGAAAATAATGTTAATATTCCACTTCCAAGTATTGATAATGTTACATCGACAACTTTATCAGGAACTGTAAGTGGCAATGGAACTGTTATGATTAATGGTAATCAAGTAAGTGGTGATTTTACTTTAGAATTAGGTAGTGATTTAATTGACGAATTAATCATAACATACACTTCTTCTGAAACAACTAATTTTACGATTACAAATCTAAAATATATTATCAATTATGAATCTTCTAAAACTGCTGGAATTATTGCTGATGCTAATAATACTAGTTTAAATAATGTTATCAATAAAGGAACTATTTATGGTAAAATGGATACTTCAGGAATTATAGCTGATGCCTCCGGAGTAACTATTAATAATACTTATAATACTGGTACAATAAATGGTAATAATACGGCTGGTATTGTTACTAAAATTGTCGATAATGTAAATCCTATAACTATTAATAATACTTATAATAGTGGAACAATAAATGGCAATAATACAGCTGGGGTAATTAACAGTATTAAAAATAGTACAGTAACGATTTCTAACTCTTTTGATACACAATCTTCTTTTGTAATTAATAATATTGAAAATGCAAATGTTAATATAAATAATTCATATGCTATTACAACTACCCCAATTAATGGGATTAATCCAACTAATTTTATTACGACAACTTTAACTGAATTAACAGATAAAAATTATGTTATCAATAATTTACAATTTAATGAATTTGTTGATTATACTGATTTAAATATTAATTCTGATAATGTTTGGATTTACGAAGATGACAATTTACCTATTTTATATATTGATGATATAAAAAATCCAATCGCGAATATTCATGTTGGAACTTACACTTGGAATAATTTAGGTATTAGTTCTAATTTAGTTAAATTTAATTCTTCAATTACTTTTAGTATTGAACAAGCAGATAACTTAAGACCTTTAAAGGAAATATCTTATTATATACATAATTCAAAAACACCACTTACTAAAGATGAAATTGAAGCAATAACTTGGACTAATTATGAAAATATGACGCAAATAAATGAAGAAGGTTTTTATATTATATATGCTAAAGTTGTTGATTATACTGATAATATTACTTATTTAAATACTGATACTTTAGTTTTAGATAAATCTAGTCCTAGTGTTAGTATTAGTTTAAATAATAATACTTGGAATAATCTAAGAAGTGATTTAAATTATCTATATATTAATCAAACTACTAACTATAATATTACAGCTGTTGATGATTTATCTGGTGTAGCTAGTATTGAATATTATGTTACTGATGAAGTTTTAACAAGTGAACAATTAAATAGTGTAACTTGGACACCTTACACAGAAAATTTAAATATTAATACTTTAGGAAATTATATTATGTATGCTAAAGTTACTGATAATTGTGGCTTCATAAGTTATGCTAATAGTGATTATATTGTTTATAATGGTTATAATTTAAATAGTTTAAAATCAGGTTATAGTCAAGATGATGCTAATTACATTAACAATTTATCGAGTGTAACATTAAACTTTACTTATAGTGATAATAACTCTTTAAAACAAGGTGAAACTCACAATATTATTTCAAATGTTTTACTTCCTGTTAATACTAAAATAACTTTAATTGATAATGTAAATAAGAAAATATATACTTATAAGACAACAGGCGATAATTATGGCTATGATACTAGTTGTGAAAACGATGAGTGTAAATATGCAACTTATCCATTTACTATGTTTAAAGAAGTGGGAAAAAGCACAGATTCTTATTTTGTAGAAACATTAAATTCAATTAATGAAAATTATACAATTAATTTTGATTTTAGTGAAAGTACAATTACTAATAATTATGAAAATATTAGTTTGACTTTAGCAATAAAAAATGGGGTCATTTTAAGAGATACATTAAATAGTAGTAAAAAGACATTTAATATTATTGCTAGTGTTGATGGTAATCCAACTATCGCTACATTAGATATTAGTAGTGATTATAGTAACCAACCAATTCAATATAATAGTAATTCAACAACTGAAATTAATATTACAACTGGTTTAAACTATTCAACAATTAATAATAATAAGATTTTTGATACTTTTAATGAAGATAAAACAATTGGTTTAGCAATTAAATTAGTCGATAGTGAAAACAATATTATTCCTAAACAAAAATTAAAAAATTTAAGATTTAAAATTGGTGAACAAGAATATTCTCCAGATGATGATGGAATAGTTAGAATTAATTTAAATAATGGTTTAAACTTAACTACGACAACTTTGGTAATTACAACTTATGAAGATGAAGCATCATTGACAATTGGAAATTATAATTTAGTAATTAGTAGTTATTTAGCTTATGATGGAATGTATACTAATAATTATAGTAATCAGTCAATTACTATTCCTGTTAATGTTAGTAATAATTATGTTGAAAGTAACTATAATTTTGATGTTTTATTCGATAATAACTATAAAATTTTAAGAAAAGCAGATGGTAATGTTACTTTAGATTTAGATTTATTACAAAGTGGAACGATTAATGGCAGTATTAGAATATCTTTATATAAAAAATCGCAATTAACCGCTTATAATCAAGATTATACAATTATTGATTTAGCTAATTATATTACTGATTTAGAAGAAGTTAAAGAAAATGTTTACTATTTAGTAAAAAATCCAGTTGAATATAACGGTACAAGTGAAAGTATTAATAATTTTAAATTAAATTTCAATCCAACTAATTTAGAAAATGGTGGTTATAAATTTGTTTTTGAATTATTTGATGGTGATCAAAAAGTTGGAACGATTGAAAAGAAATTTATTGTCAGATAGGAAAGGGGAGTATGAATGAAATATAAAGTTTTAATTGTTTTATTTGCTTTGGCTTTATTATTGTTTGGTTCTGGTATTACTTATTCCATTTTCTATTCTGAAGCTGGGGGGATAGTTGATCAAAAAATAGCAAAATTTGTTTTTGATGCCCAAAAATTAGATAATTTAAGTTTAACAATTGACGATTTATATCCTAGTAGTAGTAAAGAATATTTATTTTCTGTTAGTAATAATTATCAGGCAACTAAAAGTGATGTAACTTTAGAATATCAAATGACTATTAAAACATTTCATTTTATGCCTTTAGTAATTGAATTGTATAAAATTACTGATAATAATGAGGAATTATTACTTACTTGCAATGAAGAACAATTTAGTCGTAATCAAGAAAATGAATTAGTTTGTAATTCAGCTGTTCAACAAATGGCTTATGATGAGGAAGTGTTAGATAATTATAAAATAAAAGTAACTTTTCCTGCTGAATATAACACTTTAGAATATACGGAATTAGTAGACTTTCTTGATGTTGAGATTAAAAGTTGGCAGAAACTAGCATAAGGTGGTGGATATGAAAAAAAGTACAAAGTATTTAATTTTAGGTGTTGTTGTTTTAGGTGGAGTATTGCTATTTACTTATGGTTTTAGTTTTGCAAGATATGTGTCTAATTCAATTTGGAATCATTATTTACAAGCTAAAGGATTTTATTTTGACAGTGATACATTGAATGATACTGTTGTTAATAATATTTGGGATGGAAGTAGTATTTATTTTGACGTTAAAAATAATTTAAATGAATTGGTAGCTACTGAATATGATATTACTTATCAAGTTACTTGTAATATTATTGAATCAGATGTTAGTAGTAATTGTTATATTAATGGTACTAATTCTAATACTTATACAGGAACTTTATCAAGTGATTTTTCTTGTATTAATGAAACTGGTGATGGAGTAATAGTTACTGATTTAGATCAAAATGCTTGTCAAATGCAAGGTTATCGTTATGTGGCTGTTCCAGCAATTAAGGAATTATATTTTGATATAACTGGTGATGTGACAGATGTTAAAGCAAATATAACTGTTACTAGTATTAGTCCATATAGCAAAACTTTAAGTAGTGATTTTATCCTTCATAAAGATCAAAGCTCACCAGGTAATGTTTCGATGGACTATAATAGACTTAATAATCATAGTCGTTTAGTTGTTACAAATTCTCATAATGAAGATAAATGTGTAACTATAAGTTGGGATGCAAGCAAATTAAGAATAGATGAAGATATTACCTCATTTAATTCTTATCAAACAGATAGTGAAGGTTATATTAATCAAATAACTGTTACTATTGATAAAAAGAACAGTTTGAGCTATATATTTTATGAAGTAGCTGAAGCTAGCGTTGATGATTTTTCAATAGCAGAAAGTACTTGTTAAAAGTATTGCTATTTAAAAATATTTATGTTATTATAAAGTAGGAGGTTAAGATGAAAGCTTTAAAAGTAGTTAAGAAGGTATTATTAATATTTATTGGAGTTGTTTATTTTGCATTCGCATTAGGAATGACAATTTTACTTTTAAATCAAAACGATTACGGAGTTACTGAAATAGGTGGCAATTCGATAGTAGTAATCGATGATCAAATAAGTAGTGATAAATATCAAAAAGGTGATTTAGTTATCGTTAAAAAGACTAATTTTGATGGTCTAAATGTTGGTGATGAAGTGTTTACTTATCGTAATGTTAATAATACATCATATCAAATAACAATTGGTACGATTGGTGAACTTTATCCAGATGATCAACAACTTGCTTTTGAAAATGGTGATGGCTTTTCAATCGATTTTGTTTTAGGAAAAGCAACTGATATATACGAAGGTCTTGGAACAATTTATTCGCTTATTCAATCTCGTTGGGGATTCTTATTTATCGTTTTAGTACCATGTTTCTTAATATTTATTTATGAAATTTATGCACTTATTGTTGAAATAAAATATGGTGCTGAAAAAGAAGAAGAATAAAATTTAAAATTATTCTTTTTTTATCTAATATTTCAAATAATTCAAAATTAGATATTGTCAAAAAATGTCGAATGTGATAAAATTATGTATAGTAGAGTAGGCCAAGATGGGATGATTTTATGAAAGTAAAAAGCATATTTGAAAAAATAACTAATGTTATTATGAATATATTAATTTTTATTTTTGGTATAATTTTATTAATTTCAATATATAACAATATTCAAGTAAAAATATTAGGAAATGATTATGCTTCTTTTTTTGGTTATTCACTTTTTGAAGTTCAAACAGGTAGTATGTCAGGAACGATCGAAGCTGGTGATTGGATCGTTGTTAAATATAATAAAAATATAGAAGTTGATGATATTATAACATTTAAACAAAATGGCGAGTTTATAACTCATCGTGTTATTGAAAGTTATAATGGTACTTATATTACTAAGGGAGATGTTAATAATACTGAAGATGAGCCAATAAGCAAAGAACAGGTAGTTGGAGAAGTAGTAAAAGTATTACCAGGGTTTGGTATTATTAGAAGTACACTATTTAATCCATTTGTTTTAATTGCATTAATAATAACTTTATATTTAATTGGTTTAACTTTTAAGAAAAGTAATAAAGAAAATAAAGTAAGGAAGATTGATGTGTTTATGAAAAAAGTAACTAGTTTGATTAAGACATTTATTAAAAATGTTACTAAAAATATAAAAAATAAATCAAGTAATCAACTTCACAAAAAGGTTGCCGAAGTTAAAGAAATTAAAACAGTTGAACCAGCAACTGAATTAAAAAGCGTTAGTGTTGAAACTCACGATCCAGTAATTGCTAAAGAAGAAATTGATGAACTTGAAAATACTGAAATACCTTTAGAAGATATGGATAAAACGATGTATTTTAGAAAAATAGCTGTCGATAGAAATGAAATTGAAAGTGCTTATAATAAAATTGAAGTAGAAGAAGAATTAGAAGAGATTGTTGAAAAGCCAATTAAAGAGGAAACTACTGATGAGATTGAATCTAATTTAGAAATATTACAAAAAAAGAAAAAGTTTAAAAATGTTATTGAAAAAATAATGTATATTAAAAATGAAGAAATAAAGGAAATGTTAGATATTTTAAACAGAAATGAAAAATTAAAAACTAACGAACCAACAATAAGAGATACTTTATTAAAGGCTTATATTGATGCAAAATATTATAATTTCTGTGGTGATATTAACGTTGAATATAATGGACGTAATATGAACACTAGAATTGAAGCAGCATTAAAAAATGTTGCTGATAAAATGATTAAACAATATAAAGGTAGTGATAATCAATATAGCGACAAAGTAAAAAAATCCATTAGTTTATTTACTTTAGTAATGTATCTAGAACAAACTTATGTTGTAATTGATGATTTACAAGTTAAAAAGCAAACTTATAAAAATAAAATTGTTAAAGCTTTAAGTGGAGAAATTTTAAAACCAGCTTTATTAAAAGATATGATTACGCAGTTAATTAAAGTGCAAAGAAAACATCATAGTATGACAAAATATATTCTAGAAAAATTAGAAACTAATACTTTTCAATTAAATTATAATCAATTAAGTATTAAAAATATTTATGGTGTTGAGTTGGTTCACAATATTAATTTTAGTCGTGTTTATAGCGATTATATAGTTGATAAGACATATCAAGAAGGAATTGTTGCTGAAGATAAAATTGCAGTATTAATAAATTTATTATTAATGCAAATTGTTAAGGATATGTTAGAAGCTGATTTTAATAAAAAATATATTGTATACATACCTGATAGTTTGTATAGTAAAGAAAATAAATTAAATAATATTTTTGAAATATTTGAAGATGAATATGCTAAAAATAATATAATTGTTTTAACTAAATATGAAGATTTAAATAAAAAAATAATTAAAAGATTTGTTAAGGAAGGTTACCACTTTGCAATTAGTTTAGGAAATAGTGAAGTTAAAACTAAAGATCAAGGCTGTATTGAACTTATGGATTATATTTTTGTCGATAAGAAAGTTAAGAAAAGTGTTTTAAATTCGATTGATGTGTTATCATCAATACCTGAAGATTTACACGTAAAAGTTATTTATGATGATATTGCAAGCAAAGTTGGAGACTTATGGGGGTGAAATTAAATGAATACATTTTTAAGATTTTTTTACGAATTTATATCAGTTTTCTTTGATGGATTATTTAATGCTTTTAAAGGATTCTTTTCAGGAATTGTATCTATGTTTAATTTTGGTGAATATAGTAAAGTCATCGATAGTTATAAAGATTCTTTTAACGGCGGTGAAACCGTTTTAGTTGTTATTACAATCATAATTTTAGTGATTTTAGTTTTAGTTATAGCCTTATTAGTTTTCTTATTTATTAGAAAGCTGATAAGAAAATTTGGTACAAGTTTAAGTAAAGATCAATTATTGAATGAAATTGCTAATTTAAATGATCAGGTAAATAAATTAATGAAAGAAAAAGATGAAATTATGGCTATGAAAGTTTCACAATTAGGAATTAATCCAGAAGAAGAAAATGCAGAAATTACAAAAGAAGAGGAAGAAAAACCAGAAGAGGTTGGCGATACTTCTATTAGATTTCCAAGATTGTTGGCTATTGATGAAGAATATGCTGATTCTCAAATTAAAAAATATGATAATAATTTTACGTTAGAAGAGTTAATTGAGGATTTTAGATGTTTTGCAGCAAGTCAATTACATTTATATTATGATAATGATATTTTAAGACCATTTTTTGGTGGACTTGCTTGTGGTAAATTGATTATTTTACAAGGTATATCTGGTACTGGTAAAACATCATTAGCTTATGCTTGGGGAAAATTTGTTAGCCAAGATTCTTGTGTTGCGTCAGTTGAACCATCTTGGCGTGATAAATCAGACTTTTTAGGTTATTTTAATGAATTTACTAAAAAGTTTAATGAAACTAAAGCATTAGGTGAAATTTATACATCGACTTATGATGATGATGTTCATACTATTATTTTGGATGAAATGAACTTAGCACGTGTCGAATATTATTTTGCAGATTTCTTATCAATTTTGGAAATGCCAAGTCGTGATGAATGGATTGTTGATTTAGTTCCAAGTGCTTGGCCAAATGATCCGAAAAAAATTGTTAAAGGAAAATTAAAATTACCAGGTAATATTTGGTATATTGGTACTATTAATAATGATGATTCTACATTTATGGTAACAGATAAGGTATATGATCGTGCAATGCCAATTGATATTAATACTAAAGTTGAACCATTTAAATGTCGTGAACAAGAGGCTGTTAATATCAATGCTAGTTTCTTAGATTCACTTTTCTTAGAAGCTATTGATAAACATCCTATTTCAGATAAAGGCTTAGCTGATGTTGAAGAAATCGATAATTATGTTATTGAACATTTTAGAATTTCTTTTGGTAATCGTATTATGAAACAATTAAAGACATTTGTTCCTGTTTACATTGCCTGTGGAGGTAAAGAAATTGATGCGATTGATTACTTTATAGCTAAAAAAATATTGCGTAAATTTGGACAATTAAGTGTTGCTTTGATTCGTGATGAAATAGATCCTTTTATCAATTATTTAAATAAAAAATTTGGTAAAGGTGTTATGAAAGAATGTATAGCTGATCTACAAGCTATTAAAAAGAGTGTATAGATAGGGGTTGATATATATGGACAAGATACTGCTAGAAACTGATAAACAAGATAAAGAAAACAGTAAATTATTTATGAAAAAAATGCAATCGCAAATGGCATATAAATCAGATTATAGTGGAGATTTAGTATCTTTTGACTGGGTTGATGAAATCGAAGCGGCTTGTCCATATATAGATATCATCGTAAGAAATCCAAAATTCGCGCTTATTCGTGAAGAAAATGTTGTTAAAGTTGAAAAAGCTAAAAGAATAACTGTAGCTAGTGTTAAAGATTTAGCTCGTCATACAGAAAATATTAATAAAGTTAACAAAAATAAAGATGTTGAACCTAAAAAAATTTTAGATGTTAGAAATGAAGAAACTTATAATATATATGAAAATCGGTTTCTTTATACTTTAATAAATCAATTAATTCGTTTTGTTTTAAAAAAAGAAGAATTGTTAAATAATTTTGAACTTAGTGACCATAAATTATTGGAATATGCTGCAAATACTGAAAATTCATTAGAAAGATTAAATATTGAAGTAAAGATAACTTCAGAAGTTTTACCTTCTACAAAAGTAGATAAAAAAATTCAAGATGAAATAAAAAAAATTAAGCAACGAATTAAACGAATTAAGCAATATATTTCTAGTTGGGAAAGAAGTGAAATGGTCAAATCTTTAGAAAAAGCCCATGTACCTTTTGTTAATCCACCGATAAAAAAAACTAATATAATTTTAAAAAACCCTAATTTCCGAATTGCCGTTAAATTATGGGAATTTTTAAACAGTTATGATTATCAAGATAATGATGATAAAAAAGAAAACATCGATGATGATGCCAATGACGTTTTAAAAGGGTTTTTAGATCATTCTTTCTTAATTGATTATTTAGTATTAGATTCAATGGTTCCTTTAAAAAGAGAACAAAAGAAAAAAATGGCTAAACATGCTGTATTGTTGTTAACAGAAGAAATAAAGCGAGTTGTTGATTTGCTTCTTAGTTGTGGCTATGAGATAACTAATGAAGAATTACTTAAGTTAATTGCTAAAGAAATCAAAGATGATAATCCTAATCGTTTAGTTGGTGCGGATGATGTTAAGAAAAAATTTAAAAATGCAATGGAAGAATATTTAGAAAGGACACAAGAATACTTGTAGTGGTAGAATGGAAAAGTTACGTAATAATAAAGTTTTAAAGGTTATTAAAATCATTTTAAATGTTATTGTGATTTTATTTGTCTTGTTGTTTTTATTAGTAGTGTGTTTACAAAGATTTAGTGATAATAAATTATCTTTATTTAACTATCGTATGTTTACAGTTATTTCTGGAAGTATGGAACCTAAATATAATGTTGGTGATGTATTAATTGCTAAAGATGTTGAACCATCAACTATTAAAGTAGGCGATACAGTTAGTTATTTAGGAAATAGTGGTAGTTTTAAAAATAAAGTTATAACTCATCAAGTTGTTGAAATTGAGACTGATGCTGATGGAAAATATATTTTCCATACTAAGGGAATTGATAATCCAGCTGAAGATCCAATTGTTTACGAAGATCAACTTTATGGTGTAATTGTTTATAAATCAGTTATTTTATCATTTATCTATAAAATTGTTGCTACACCTATTGGTTTATTCTTGTTTGTTGTTTTACCAATTTTATATATAATTGGTTCAGAAATAATATCTGCTTTATTAAGGAAAGAAGAAGAAAGAAGAAAAAAAGCATAGAATAAAAGGAGGTCATGGCAATGGAAAAAAAGCATAAAGCTTATATAAAATTAAATATTATGTCTTTATTTTTTGTCGTGGTATCTTTTATATCAATAACTTTGGCTTGGTTTGCATATAGCGGGTTTGCTAGTGTAGAAACAGAAGTTGATGTTAAGGCATGGTATATCGATTTTAAACAAGGTGATGAAAGTGTCTCTAATGATATTGTTATTTCTTTATCAGAAATTTATCCTGGAATGGAGCCAATTAGTGAAAAAATAAATATTCAAAATCTAGGAGATTCTGATGCAGAAATAAAGTATGAAATTGTATCAGCACGAATATTCAACGAAGAAATTGATGTTTCCAGTTTAGAAGAAGGTTTATTAGAAGATAAATTATCTCAACAATATCCTTTTCATATTAATATTGGTTTAAGTGATTATCATGTAATGGCTCAAACTGGTACAAGTGATTTTGAAGTTTCAATATCATGGCCTTTGGAAGCTGATAATGATCAATTAGATAGTATTTGGGGTAATGCTGCTTATGAGTTCGAGAAACAAGAAGAGGCTAAAAAATTAGCTGATCCTAATTATGATGTCAGATCAGCTTTGAAAATTGTTATTAGTGTAACTGCCGAACAATATTTAGGAAATAATGAATCACCAGATCCAAATTATGAATTAGGGGATACAGTCTTATTTGATGTTGCTAATAATAAGCCTTGTAATCAATTAAGTGAAACTTGTCTTACAACTTATGTTATTGATACCAATAATAAATTAGGTGATGCAAATGTAACATTATTACCTAGTTTATATCGAACTTATGAATCGGGAATTTATAGTAATTATGATACTATTTTAAATAATATTACATCAAGTTGGAATGTTTCAACACGGCCTTTAGTGATTGAAGATTTATTAAATATCATTTCTAATGATGCCATTGATTCTAAGTTAGTTAGAAATAATTTGTCAGATGTTGTGATTGGTAATTTAAATTATCAAGATCGTATGTCGACAATGATTAATAATGCAATTAATTATAATGGTTATTTTATATTTAATAATCAAAGGTTTAGTGATTTATCTAGTACTAGATGTTATTGGTTAGATAGTGATTATGGAATAGATAAAGCTTTTGCTTTAGAAAAAGTTGATGATACAACTTCAAGAATATATGGTAATGACATAAATAATAGTTGCAGTGTTATACCAGTTATCATTGCTTCTAAAGCAAATTTAAATGAGAATTTAGGGAATTAAATATTCCCTTTTATTGTTTAAAATAAAAATATAATGTATAATTAAATAGGTGGTAATTGTGAAAAAATTAGAACTAAAAAATATAATATATATTTTCATTTTAATTATAATGATTGCTATTCCTTTTTTTAAGTTAATGTCGTATTTTTTATTTTTATCAGGAGTAATAGAATCATCTTTTGATCTAAATCAAGTTTATGTTTTATGGTTAAGTATTCCTTTTTTGATATTTACTTATGTTTATGGAATAGTTACTAAAAAAATAAAAATTAATTATTTTGATTATTTGATTTATGGATTAATTGTTTTGGGAATTATTTCGACTATTTTTGCGCAAGATATTATGATATCTATTTTCGGAATTGATAATCGATGGGAAGGTTTATTATCTTTATTAAGTTATTATTTATTATTTTTAAACGTTAAAAACTTAGAAGAAAAACATTTAAAAACTATATTTAAAGTATTTATTATTTTAGGTGTTATCCAAGTTGTTTATTCTATTTTACAAGTATATACTTCATTTGGCTTTGTTAAAGATTTTTCTAAACCTTATATGGCAATGGGGTTATGTGCCAATCCTAATTTTTTAGGTAGTTATATGGTTATGTTATTAATGATTAGTTTAAGTTTGTATTTATTAAATGATCAAAAAAAATATTTAATTTTAACTATTATTTTTTATATTGGTTTATGCTTAGCTAGTTCGACGGGACCATTTTTAAGTTTTATTTTATCTTTTATATTTTTAGTAATTGTTTATTTTAAAAAAATAAAGTTTAAAAGAGTATTAATCGTTATTCCGATTTTTATTATGTTATTTTTTATAATTGATTATTCTAATAATATTTTATATAGTGATTATAGTAGTAAAAAAAATTATCGTAAATATAACATAAAAGATGAGATAGTTGATACAGTTAAAAATTATACTAGTAGTGATATAAAAAAAGAAGAAAATAGTCGAATTAGATTGTGGAGAAATTTAATTCCTGTTGCTAAGGAATATTATTTATTTGGTGCGGGTTTAGATAATTTATCATTAGTTTATCCTCGACATATTGGTGGGCCTATTTATGATAAGGCACATAATATTTATTATCATACTTTATTAACTAATGGTATTTTTGCTTTAATTATATATTGTGTAATTTGTTTTATTATTTTTCTTAAAGGGTTTAAATTTAAAAGTAATTTTTATATTGCTTTATATATGGCTTTTGTTGCTTATTCAATCCAGGGGTTTGCTAATATAAGTGTTATTGATGTCGCACCATATTTCTTCTTGATTTTAGGTACGCTAACAACATACAAAAACGCATCTTTAAATTGATGCGTCTAATTTTTGTTCAAAGTTTATTGTTGCTTTTATTTGTAAACTTGTATTATCATTTGCTGCATTATGACCAACTTGTGTATCTTGTGTATCATTCATTTGTTCATTTGTTCCTTCAAACCATTCAAAGTAAACTCTAATAGTGAATGGTTCATAACTATAGTTTTCTATTTCGTTATTGAAATTCAAACTTCCTTCAATAATATTATTACTTACAACGATAGTTTGAATTTCATCGCCTTCATTATATGTACTATCTAATATTGCATATTTTGTAATCATTAAATCTGGCATATCTTCATTTAATACTTCTAATGCTATTGAATAGTCAAATGAAACACCAACATTTGATGGATTGATATCAATATCAAAGTATCCTTTTGAAGAAGGAGCAATTGTATCAGAACTTACATATTCGTTTTCTTCAATAACAGGGACTAAATTGATTGATGAAGAAGCATTGTTGGTTATATCATTTTCGTTAACAAGGATTTGCCATTTTGCGAATAATAAGTTTAAGTCACCAGTTGTGTCAGCAACATAACGTGAATAAGTGTTGCTCATTAAACTTAATGTCAAAGATAAAGATATAAATACTAATAGAATTTTAATTTTTTTCTTCATTATAATCCCTCTTTCTATTACAATTTTATTATACATATATTTACATATAAAATCAATCAAAAAGTGTAAAATGTGTTTTTAAAGTGTAAAGATGTGTAAAATTTATTTACTTTTAAGGATGAATAGTGTAAAATTTTAAAGAAAAAACGACTTAAATATATTTTATTTACAAAAAAAGATGTAAACAAAACATCGGGAAGGACTTGATAAACATGAAAAAAATCTTAATTTTACTAATAGGAATTATTTTTATTAGTGGATGTGAAAAACCAATATATGAACAAATAACTGCTGATAAGGCTTATGAGATGATAAATGAAAAAGATGTAATTATTTTAGATGTTCGTGAAGATAACGAATTTAATCAGGGACATTTAGAAAATGCTATCAATATTCCTTTTGATGAGTTAGAAGATAGATTTATGAATGAAGTAACTAGTGATAAAGAGCAAATAATTATTCTTTATTGTCGATCAGGTCATCGTGCTATGATTGCAGCAGAGACTTTAGCTAGTTTAGGATTTACTAATCTTTATACCTTTGGTAGTATTGATGACTGGAATTATGAAATTGTTAAATAATAATATTAAATAAAAAACATATACTTAATTGGGTGAGTATATGTTTTTTAAAAATATTCATATTAGAATTAAAATAGTAATGTTATTAATATTTTTTCTATTCGCTTTAATAATTGGTAAAGTTTTTTATATTCAAGTTTTTTCTTATGAAAGATTAAATAATTATGCTACTGGATTGTGGAGTAGAAATTTGCCTATTGAAGCTAATCGTGGTAAGATTTATGATCGAAATGGTGTAGTACTTGCTGATAATGTTACAACAACATCTTTAGTTTTAATTCCTAATCAAATTAAAGATAAGGAAAAAACTGCTGAATTGATTGCTCCAATTTTAGGGATAAGTTATGAAGATATGTATGCTCATGTTAGTAAA
>CAMLYN010000017.1 GCA_946491675.1 uncultured Mycoplasmatota bacterium
AAATAAGCTTTAAGGAGTTTTTGCTTTCTTAAAACTGTCAAATTCAGGATTATAAAATCTATATAAAAAGTCAATAACTGATATTATTATGTCTATTTTATGATACAATATTGAAAAGGAATGATTAGACATGAACGATGTTTTTGTTGGAACTTATACAATTAATAATGCATTAAGAAAATTTTACTTTAATGATGGAAAGTTATATTATGTTAATTCATATGAGAAAACTATGTATTGTTCATATTTACAATTTAAAAATGATAAAGTGTATGCATTATTTGAAAACAAAAAATGGGATAACGGTTTTTTTGTAATATTGAACACAAAAAATAATTCAGTAAAAAAGACCAGCTCTTTTGGCATAAATCCATGCTATGTTAGTGTTGGTAAATACATTTATATATGTAATTATTCAAGTGAAAATATTTGCATTTTTGATAATGATAATTTAAAATATAATCTCTATTTAAAAAATTCTCTTCCACATTCAGCAATAGAATATAAGAACAATTTAATTGTAGTAGATAAGAATAATAAATTACTGGTTATTGACTCTAAAAATAATATAAAAACTATATTTAACTTTGAAAAACATACAGCGCCACGACATATTGTTATAGACAATGATTTTTTTTACATTGTTAGCGAATTTTCTAATCAATTGTTTATTTTTAAAGATTTTAAATTAATCAATGTAATCAAAATTTCAAACGGCATTGGTTGTGCAATAAAAATATATAAAAATTATCTATTTACAACCTCGAGAGAAACAAATATAATTAGTGTCTTTGATATTATGAATAAAGCCGAGCCAAAACTAATTCAAAAGATTTCATCACACGGAAAAAATCCACGTGATATGGATTTTTTTAATGATTACCTTCTAGTATGTAATGTAGATTCAAATAATATTTCAATTTTTAAATTTAACAAAAAGCTAGTTTTTTTTAATAGTTACTATATAGAGAAGCCATTTTGTATTTCTTTTAAAAAATAATATAAACTCCTCTTGAAATATTTTTTGTATAGTTTTTTTCTATGCCAGATAACAAATCAATCATTTTATCTTTATTAATATTATCTTCAATTATAATATCATTACTACATTCTAAATAATAAACATCTTTCTCATATAGCAAAATTTTCCTACAAATAATTTTAGATTTTTCACTGAATTTTTTTTTGATAAATTTTTTTATATTTCTAAATTCATTAAAAATAAACAAAGGATGTTTTATAAGTGTATCTAATCTCTCCTTAATTTTCTTTTTTTCTAATTTATTATCATTCCTACTAATAAATTTAAATTTAATATTAACATTTTCTACCTTTTTTACTTTTCCTAATTTATTAATTAAAATATTATACACATTAACAATGTTTATATAATCTTTATTATTGAGCAAATGTTGCCACCACCAATGTAATGGTGAATATTTTAAATTGTAAAAATATGCTGCCCATAGCCCAGATGCAAAATATATTTTAGAATTTATATCGTTTAAGTATGCACTATCTGAATATTTAGCATACTCTCCTAAATATAAAATAGAATGCCTTTTTATAATATATTCAATATTTTCCATTGCACTTTCATAAGGAAAACTATAAAAATGTAAATCAACATAACAATTAATTTTTTTACTAAACATATTAAACAATTCATAATTTGATACGCTACAAGTGTAAATATATCTATCTTTAAACATAATTTTTAATTTTTTTATTAAGGAATTTACCCAATTTATTAAAATTTTATTAGGACACTCTATCTGATCAATTTCATTCATTATTTCAATGTATCTAATATTTTTGTATTTAGACATTCTATTTAAAATATGCTCTATTTTACTTAGATAATCAACATCTATTGTTTTAAAAAAATTTTTAGTATTTTTATATTTTTTAAAATAAGGGTTTTTCTTCCATGAATACATCTTATTATTAATATCAGAATAATTATTTATATTATAATCTACAAAATTATTTATAACTAAGCATACATCCATTCTCTTTGCATATGCATTTTTGATAACGTTTTCTAACAACTTTATGTCTTTATCATCAAATAAAGCATTAATACCCCAACTACATAAAAAAATTCTAACGAATTTAATATTATTACTACTACAAATTGATAACCACTTATTATATTCTTGTTCTAAATTTCTGTTACACCAAGCAAGATTAATAGCCAACTTCATAATATTTTTAGCTTTCTAAATGACTAATGATAAACCGCCATCAACGACAATTTCTGTTCCTGTTATATAGCTAGCTTTAGTGGATATCAAAAATAAAATAACATTGGCAATTTCATCTGGCTTTCCATGTCTACCAAGTGGAATTTGTCTACTAGCGCCATTGAATAATTCTTCATTATATAGATCTTTTCTTAATAATGGGGTATCAGTTGAACCAGGAGCAACAGTATTGACTCTAATATTGTATTTAGCTAAAGAAAACGCAAATTCTCTACTAAGCATTTCTAAAGCAGCTTTTGCCGAAGAATAATGAGCAATTTCTCTTATTATTTTACTATGAATTGAAGTTACATTAATTATTGATTTGTTATCCAATGAATTTGCAATCATATTTTTTGCAACCTTTTGTTCGATTTGAAAGATAGAAGTTACAGTTACATCGTACATTTTCTTCCACTCCTTATGTGATATTTCTAAAATATCAATGTTTTCTTGATAACCAGCGGTATTAACTAAAAATTGAATATCATAATTTTCAATTATTTTAATTGCTTTCTCTACCATTTCATGTTTTGATAAATCTACCTTGTAAAATTTATGTTTATTTGATTCAACAGAAATTTCATCTTTATCAAATAATAATAATTTTAAATTTGGATATTCATTAACAACTTTTTTATAGACAGCGTTTCCGATTCCTGATGCTGCTCCTATTATTATTCCGTAAGTTTCTTTTTTCACCATAATTATCCTTCCTTTTTTTATGAGCCATTATTTTGACCAATTTTTTTTAAATTAATATCATTTTTAATTTCTTTTATATTTTTGTTCCACCATTGAGTAGAAATCAAATATTTAATTGTCTTTGAATCAAATCTATATTTAATGATTTTTGCTGGAACTCCACCTACTATTGCATAGGGTGGAACATCTTTTGTAACTACTGCTCCTGCAGCTATTATTGCACCATCATTTATTTTTACTCCTTTTTTTACTATTGCTCCTGCACAGATCCAAACATCATTACCAATTGTGGTAATTTTGTTAGATTGATTATTTTCAATTTTTCTTTCATTGTGTTCATACGCTATTGGATGCGTAGTAAATAAATCAATGGGATGTTCTGTAGGAGCAATAATAACATTTGGACCTATAGAGACAAAATTACCAATGCATGTATAAGAATAAATTCTAGTATTCTGGTTAATTAAAACATAATTGCCCAAAGAACAATTATCATCAATTTGTACATTTTGATAAATTTCACAATTATCTTTTATATTAACGTATTTATTTATAAAGGGTGTTTTTATTTTACATTTATTATACTTAAATTGTAAAATTATTCTTTTTAAATATTTCAAAAAAATCTTCTCCATTTCAAAGCAAATTTATTCTATCGAATAAAAAAATTACTCAAATTTACATTATTTTTTCCTTATAATTTTTTTTATAATAGTTTTAAATTGATTAAATTTATCAAGAATCAAAAAATAAATGTTTACAAAGAATTTAACCACAAATATATCAGTATAAAATAAATTATAATTTTGTTCACTAAAATGTGCAAATTGCCTTTTTTTGTGTCCATCGCCTCGAGAAAAATCATATTTATAAATATTATTTGCCAAACAATATCTCATAACAAAATAACTAACAAGTTTCCCCGGAATTAAATTTTTGTATTTATTTAAATAGGCGGTATGATATCCCATTATATAATCCTTATTTATAAAATCAAAAGTATGAGCAATGGGTTTTCCTTCAAAATATAAAACAAATAGTGTAGTTCCTGGGTAAGATGATATTTCGTAAAACAGCTGTCGAACTTTAGAATGAATAAAAATAGCTTTTTTTCTTTTTATTTTATTGCTTTCTTTTTCAATGTTAAACATAAGGTTAATATTCCTTTTTAAATTATTACCTGAATATACTTTAAAAGAAAATTTATTCTTATTCATATTAAGAATTGATTTAATTTTTTTTGAGGTTCTTTTTGTTATAGTGCTTAATTCACTATCTAAAATTGCATAAGGATTAATTGAACTTTCCCTTGCAATAAAATCTCTTCCGTAATATAGCAAATCTTTCTCTGGAACTTCATTAAAAATCAATAATTTATGTTTAAAGTATTTTTTTATTAACCAATCCATACATTCATGATTTGATTTTAAAAATAAATTTGCATTTTTATCTAAATACTTCCCTCCAGGAGAAACATAAATAAAATGTAAAATCACTTTTATCGGAATTATTGAAACAAGTTCATCATTATTATAAATAAAAAAGCAGAGATATTTACTAGGCATTGATTTTTTACAAGCCTCAAACCATTGATGAGAATTGAAAAATTGTGCATTTCTTGAATTAGACCATAATTTTTCCCATTCAAGTATATCATTTTTATTTATTTTTTCTTTTTTTATAACTTTGTACATAAGCCTTATACCTCATAACATCATATTTTGATTGTAAATCTTGCTTTTTGTTAATAATGATATAAAAATGATATTTAATCAATTTTAATGTATGTGTTATTTTAGAAAACTTCCAATCCATTTTTTCATCATAGTAACCCTGACTAATAATTTTATCTCTAACTTTATTTATGTTTCCTTTCCAATAATGAGTTACTTCTAACAATGGTTCATAAATTAATCCTAAATGCTTTAATTTTTTTTGTATTAATACATCTTCATTTGAGCCGTACGTTTCACCGAGATGTCCAAAACTTATGTCAAAACCACCAACTTTTTCGAACTCTTTTTTTAATATTAACATTGTACAACCACCAAATGATTCTGATTTTTTTAAATATCTTGTATGATTTCCATAATTCTTTGAACCAACAATATATTCGTATTTTTGGGGAATATAATCCGGTATTTTATTTGCAATTACTTTACCGCCAACTACTCCAAATAGCTTATCTGACATCTTATATTTATTTATTATTGATTTAAAATCTTTTCCCGGTAATATATCGTCATCTAAAAACAATAACATATCTCCAGAGGCATATCTTGCTCCGCAATTTCTAGCACTACTAGAACCAGCAGCAGATTCATGAATATATTTAATTCTTTTATATTTATCTTTTAAAATCATATCCGAACTATTATCAACAAGTATAATTTCATCATCAAAATTAATGGATAAATATTTTATTAACTCTGTAAGTTTTTTTGATTTGCCAATAGAAATAACTATTATAGATAAACTTCTCATTTAGTTGCCTCGTGATTTTCAATACATTTTTCACAATATTTTGTAACTACATCCGCAGGATCTAAAAATTTTGCTCTCATCATTTGCATATACTCATTATTCCATATATCTTCTTTATCATTGATATTACCATATTTTTTATCTGGATTAATGACTCTACCACAACTTCCCATATTTCCCTTTGCATCAAAAGATAAATTTTTAAAATACCAATCGCATGATTTTGTATACGTTTTTTTACTGATACTATGTGGCAAAGTAATTTTAGTATTTAATTTTTTTGCACACTCAAATATTTTTTTCATGTCATCATGCATATCGTCTATATCAGTCAAACCACCTATAACATCAAAATCAATATATCTATGCAGGTCAATTCTATCAACACCAAGAGTGTCACAAAAATTCAAAAATTGAATTCCACTGTTTACAAACTCATGACTACAAACACCGCTTACAACAATTTCTACATCACTATGTAATTCTTTTTTTCTCTTTACTAGATATTTTATGTTATTAACGACATCATTAAATTTATGTATTTTACAAATATTATAATATTCTTCATCATTAGAGGCATTCAAACTAATAGATATCTGATTCATATATTTGTTAGATAATAAATAATCAGCCATATTTTTATCAAGTAAAACTCCATTAGTAATTAAATTCATTTTTTTTCTATTTTCTGAGGTTATCTTTACCAAATCTTTAAAATAAGGATTTAATAAAGGTTCTCCAACACCTCCAAGCATAACAAATATACTCTCAGGAAATTTTTTATATATTTTATTTAATAAATCAGGTGTCATAAATTCCTTTGCTAATTTTTTTTGAAAGGCAAATGAATTTTCAAATCCATTATGATGTGGACAAAATTCACATCTTAAATTACATAAATCAGAAACATATATTAGCAACCAAATTGGTCTATAATTTAACACAGGTTTCTTTTTAGAAAACTTAAATTTTATATAGTTAATTATCTGAATTCCTTTAAAATTATATTTTAGATTTTTTAACTTAAACAAATAAATCAACTCCTATTCACTTAAATAATCTTGTCCCAAAATTTTTCTTTTAATAAATGCTCCATGTAAATATATATTACCTAATTTTGATACAAATAATTTAAATTTAAAAAATTTTAGATATCCATTAACACAAATACGTGGTAATTCTAACATGTTTGATTTTTTTCCTACATGAAAAGGTAATAAGGACAAGCCATATTTATAATTTTCTGAAACTTTTTCTATAATTTTATCATTATATTTTCCCATTGGATAGACAACACATTTAGAATAATAATTATAATCTGTATTTAATTCAAATGTCAAATCATCATCGTTCAATAGAGTAAGATTATAGTGGTTATTAGTATGAAAATATAAAGTTCCACTCAATTCTTCTTTTTTTAAAAATCCCTTTTTACCTAGTTTATTTGGAATTACCGCCAAGCAATATTTTAATTGTCTTTCTTTCATATAGTTAACTGCTGGCTTTATTGAAGAATAACAGTCATCAAACATAACACAAACATTATTACCGGATTGTTCATGTAATAGCTCTTTTAAGTTGCAAAACTTAAATTTTTTTGATTTTAAATATTCCATCTGCATAATAAACTGTTCTAACGAAGCACTCATGAATAAGTCATCTTCATTTATTTGATGATAAACTAGTATAATTTTTTTCATTTAATAAACACCTCGTACATTTTCTATAATCATAATATTTCATAATAAATTGTTGTTGTTCTTTTATCCTATAATTAATATTTTTGTTAGATAAATAAATTATTTTTTCTGCAAACTCTTCTGGTGTATTTGCAAAAAATACAAATTTTTCAAAACCTTTTCTTATTCCTTCAATACCCAACTCATTAGTTACTATTGGAAGTCCAACTAATCCAGCTTGCAATATTTTATTTTTTACACCAGAACCTGCTTGAATAGGACAAATAAATATATCATACTTTTCTAGTTCACATTTCATATCTGTAACTTCTCCTGTAAAAATAATTCTATCCGAAGCATATGACTTTAAACTTTTATCCACATTTTTTCCAACAAATGTTACACTAAACTTCGAAGGTAACAGTGGGAATATTTTTTCAATAATATATTGTGCTGCTAAAATATTTGGTAAATAATCAAAGATTCCTGAAAAAACCAATTTTATTTTTTCTTTCTTTTTTTTCAAATTTTTAACATACCACTTTTTAGTGTCTAATGTATTATAAATAATCTTCATGTTATTTAATGCAATGTTATGTTTTTGCTCTAAATATTTTTTATCATTTTCAGAGCAAATCACAGATTGATATTTTTTTGCAATCTTTATTTCATAATAAAAATGTTTATAATATTCTTCAATATTAATAATTTTTTTAAATCCATGAGTTACTTTTTTTACTCTATCATAATACTTTGTCAAACTATCAGTAAAATCAATATAAACTTTTGATTTTGGAAAATATTTTGCATATTGTGCCATACGCAATCGCTTAATATAAATTAAATCATAATTTTTCTTTTTTTGTGTAAATAATAGATATAGATGTAAATATAAATTACACACATATGAATTTTGTAAAGGTACGGGCAACAGTAAACCAAATGCACAATTTATATATGATAATATTTTTGGTTGTTTTATAATTTTTATATTATTGACTACATCTTCTAGAGCATGTAAATTTTTTAATTCATTTTTTTTGGTATAAAGAGAGATAACATCTACATCATTTCCTAAATACTTAAAAGACTTTATTAAATTTAAAGTTCTAACTCTTGAAAAATTATTTGGAATTGATGGTGTTATATAAAGTATCTTCATAAACAACTTCCTCACTGTAATTATTTTTAAAAATATTATGATTTTCATTGCCAGCATTCAAAAGGATGTCTTGATTACTTATTAAATATAAAATTTTATTAGCAAAACTTTCATCTGAATCGCATATATATGTTCCTTTTGATGATATTAAACCCTCTGCACCTAAAGATGTACTAACTACTGCTTTAGAATGTGACCAATATTCTAAAATTTTAATTCTTGTACCGCCACCAAAATATATTGGAACAATGCACAACATACTTTCATCTATTATCTTATCTTTTAATTTTTCTGTTGCATTTTCATATATTAATATATTATGGTTTTGTTGTTTCACTATATCTTTTGGCATGTTTGAACCAACAATCTTAAAAATAACCTTACTATTTTTTTCTAAAATTAATGGAAAAATGTGTTTTATAAAATGAATCAATCCGTCATGATTGGGTTTCCATGAAGCATTTCCTACAAAAACTATACTGATTTTTTTGTTTCTATAGCAATTATTTTTTTTTGCTTTTTTTGCTTCATAAGTATTATTAACAACTGTAATCTTTTTTTCTAAATTCTTATCAATATAGTTTTTATCGTTTTCACTTACGACAAAAATTTTATTAGCTTTATTAAAAGCTTCAATTTCTTCCTTTTTTATTAACCTTGAGTCACGATAAAGGAGTATTTTTAAAAAGATATTACTATTGCATTTTGCTGTTCGATTCATTAAGATATATTCTATATTATGATCATCAAAATATACTGGAACTGATAAGGACTGGCAGTATTGCATCATTGCTAATTCTTCACACATAATAAATTCAATTTTTCTCTCAGCTAAAACGTTATTTAACAAATCTAAAATTTTTTTATTAAAATATTGTAGATTTATTATTGATTTATGGTTTACAATGCTTTTAATTGAATTTTTTAATAAATTTCTCTCAAAATATATTCCATAAATAGATAAGCCATATTTTTTTAATTCATGAATCATTTTGTTTCCAAACTGTTTATCATAAAAGCCAATTAAATGTATTTTATAATATTTACTCAAAAATTTTATCCAAGATAAATTTCTTTTTGCTCCACCACTATAAGCTGGTGCTGGAATAAATTTTGTTAAAATAATTATTTCCTTTTTTTTCATATACTACCAACCCTTCTTACTACCACATAGAACGTCAATATAAATATTTTTAAATCTAATAGAAAATTATAATTTTTAACATAATATAGATCATATTTAACTCGCATTTCATAAGATACATTATTACGACCATTTACTTGCCATAACCCCGTTAATCCTGGCCTAACACTAAAAAGTTCAGAAATATTATTACCATACTTAGAAATTTCAGAACTTGTAATAGGTCTTGGTCCAATGAAGCTCATATCGCCTTTTAAAATATTAAAAATTTGTGGCAACTCATCCAAAGAAGTAACTCTTAAATATTTACCTAACGGTGTTATTCGTGGGTCATTTTTTAATTTATAATCAGCATAAAAACTCTTTTTCGTTTTTTCATCTAGATTTTTAAATATGTAATCAGAATTGTCATACATTGTTTGAAATTTATACATATAAAATTCGACTCCATTTTTACCGTGTCTTTTATGTTTATATATTGGAAAATGTCTGTAATATAAAAAGTTGATTAAGAAAATAATAAAATATATTGGAAACAGAGCTATAATAAAAAACACCGAAAAAACAATATCAAAGAATCTTTTAATAATCCTGTATTTTTTCCCATTCATATTCAAGTCTTTCAATATCATTTTCTTCTGTGATACTTCCTTTTTGTATTTCAAAAACTTTTAAATTATTAATACCTTTAATACAATGTAATTCGTTTTGACGAACATGTACTAAATCTCCTTGTTTAATAGTACTCTTGTTTTTTCCAACGTATATTTCGCCAATACCACAAATAACATACCATATTTCTTCTCTATATTTATGTCTTTGATAACTCAAATTTTTTTCGTCATCAATATTTAAAATTTTTGTTTTGATACTAATATCGTCAACCATACTATCAGAAAGGACTTCATAGCTTCCCCATCTTTTATAAACAACATTATCTTTGCTTTCAATTAATAAACCATTTTCAGAATTTACAACAATTAAATCCTTAGCGTTATCTACTTTAATTAATTTGTCTTCATAATTTATAACGTTATTATTATTAGAATCTTCTTTTGAAACGTACTTAGATAATGACTTCCATGTTCCTAAATCATCCCATTTCCCCTCAAAATCAACAATAGATATATTGTTTTCATGTTCTAAAACAGCATAATCAAAACTAATTTTGGGTAATTGTTCATATTTGTTTAAAAATTCATTATAGCTATTATATTTAAATATATTATTTGCTTCTTTTAAAACAGCTCCTATTTTAAATAATAGAACACCACTATTCCATAGAGCACCTTGTTTTATTAATTCTTTAGCATCATTAATTTTGGGCTTTTCTACAAATCGTTTAACTATATTGTTTTTTCTACAAATATATCCATATTTTGAGCTTGCAAATTTTGGATTAATTCCTATTAAGCCATATTCGCTGTGATTATGTAGCATAGTTAAATGACATTTATCCAATAAGTTATAAAATTCACTTTGAACAAAATGATCAGTAGGTATAACCGCCACAATTTCATTTTCTGATGCGTTTTCCTCATAATAAAGATATTCCGCAATATTTAATATAGCAGCAAATGTATCCATTAAACATGGTTCATTAATTATTTTCACGTTATCTCCTATTTGTTCACAAATAGTTTTTGACCATTTATTTTGACTTGCGATATAAATTGGTAATTTTAATTTTTTTACATTCTCATATGTTTTTTGTAACATAGATGTTTTACCATTATCAAATATTTTTAAAAATTGTTTTGGATGATTAGAATCAGACACAGGCCATAATCTAGTTCCTACACCACCAGATAATAAAACTAACTTCATATTTTTCTCCTTTTCATTAATAAAAATCATATATACTTCATATAAATTTGATTTTTCTTTATAATAACATATATATATAATAAAATCAATTGTTAAAAAAAAATAGCGATAAAATTAAAATCATTTAGTTATTATTTATAACTAAATAAAATGCTGTATTAAAAAAATAGCAAAAAACTTGCTATTTTGATTTCCGTAAAATTTCATATAAAATTAAAAAGTAACTTCAACTAAAAGACTTAATAAATTTTGTATTAATTTATAGTATTTCTATAACAAATCTAAATATAATATTTTTTTAGTTAATGACTTTTTACGTTTTAAAATTTTTCATATATCTTGCATTTAGTTTTATTCATCGTTTTTTCTTCTTTAAGGATAATATTTTATTTACAACTAACTGATTATCTTGCTCTAACATTTTTATAGCACAAACCAGTAATTCTTTTAAATAAAATTTTTCTGTACAACAAGATATATTATTATAAATGTATTTTTGACCTATACATCCGGTTAGGCATATTGGATACATTTTACAAGTAATACAATTTTTAAAGTATAAATTATTGCACCATTTTTTATAGTTATCACTCAAGATATCTACCCCAGATACAACATTACCTATTTTATTTAAAAATGAATCAGGGCACATTTGACATTTTGTTATTAAGCCAGATGAACCAATAACAAGCGAATCTTTATTAGATGCATAACAATTATTTATTTTATACATTAGTGGTAAATCCTCCACTCCACAATGCTTATATTGTTTTAACAATTCAAAAAATTTTATAGAATATTTACCAATTGATTTCATTTCGATTAAATCTTCTTTTGCTAGGGAATTGTTTTGTGGAGTCTTAAATATAAAACCTAAATATAATTTTAATTTTTTGTTGCCATGATATTTTTTTAATATATTCCTTGCTAATATCATTGCATCGTTAAAAGTATTTTTATCTACGTTAAATCTAATTTGAACAGTTATATTTTTTTCTAATAATTTTCCTATCATTTCCATATTGTGATTAAAGGCATCAAAATTTTTAATATTATAATTTTTAATAAGATTATGTTGATCATGGTCACCATCAAATGCAAATTCTATCTTATTTAAATGCCAATTATCTATGGCATATTGAATGTCTTTTTCTTTGAATAACGATAAATTCGTTGCAATGCTTGATTGTAAACTAATTCCCTTCCTGTCACAAAATTCAATTAAAGCTTTGGAAATTTTATCAATGATATCTCTACGAACTAATGGCTCTCCACCAAACCAGTATATCCTCATCTTTTTCTTATTACCAATATCTTTTTTGATAAATTCAATAGTTTCCTCTACGACCTTGTCTGTCATGTCAAACCTTGGTGAATCATTTTCATAACAAAAACTGCATTTAGCATTACATTTTGTGGTAGGAAATATAGTGTATCTTTTATAATCCTTATCAGAATCTAAATACTTTTTTCTTCTGTCTACAACTTCTTGAAACTCATCAAAATCTTTTTCTACTAAAAAACCATTACTTTTCATTTTTTCGGATTGTTGTAAAAATAATTTGTCATAATTGATTTTAGAAACAATTAATTTTGAGGTTTTAGTATTATACAAGCAAAATAAATCCTTGTATTTAATTTTTATATTATAGATTGATTCTCTCATATTACCTCCTCGCATAATGTAGTTAAGACTTTTTTGATTACATTATATAATTCATTTATTGTAAATGTCAATACTAAAATGTACAAATTTGTACATACTTAAATTCCTATTTTTGTACATTATTATAGTATCATTGACAATTTATAAATAAGTCAAGGTAATTTTTAATTGTTATTTTAAATTTATGATTAATTTATGATAATGTCTTAAGTGTTAACTTTTAAAAATGTCCCAAGAATAATATATAATATGTCACTGAGGTGACAGAAGCGGAATAAAAAAATTAGTAATGAATGGAAAAAATAATATGAAATTATAAAAAATCCAATGGATAAAGCATTAATGATAAAAATGAAAAAATTAATATATAGTTAATCCAAGTCAGTTTTAGGCACTCTATGAAACACTAAAAATAGTAAAGTATTAGTTTATTATATTCTTTTATATAAATAATTAAAATAAGAAAAATTCTTATATTATACTTTTACTGGTTAATTGCATTACTATAGAAACAGCAAAATAGATGTTATAAATAAAATTTTAGATATTTTAAACAACATTACTTATAAATGCAGTTTTTTTATTGGCCCACTATATGGTTCATTTTCTGTTGCAACAATATCAAAATTTTCTATAAAATCATTTAAATATTCATCATATTGGCAATCAAGAAAACCTATTGAACACACTTCTTTGTTCTCGGGTACCATTGTTAAATCCGATAAAGTGTCTCCAAGTAAAAGAAAATTATTATATCTTTGTAAATAATTCAAATATTTAGAGTTATTTTTATTTTCAGAAGAAATTATTGACGAATATTTATAATCATCATGTTCAAAATAATTTATAAAATTTGAAAATATTACTAAATTATCAAATCTGCAGCCTTCTTTTTTTAACAGTTCTACAATTAAATTCCCAAATCCAGAAGAATTTATAATCACTTTATATTTTCTTTGTAAATAATTTAGGGTATCTATTGCATCCTTTCTAAATATAAACTCTTCGGATTCAACAATATCTTTGATAATTTGAGAATCATTTAGGAAAGTTTTCAAGAGGCTAAATTTTTGAAACCATATATATTTAAAAAAGTTAGTCTTTTCTTCTTTAGATTTATTAATTAATATGAAATTTTTTTCTTTTTCGTTTAATTTTTCTTTTTCCTTTTCATATTTTTTTGGCAAAAATTTTGAGAATACTCCAAGCGAACTATTACTATTATAAGATGTAATTGTTTTGTCAAAATCTGTTACAACACATAAATTGTTTTTACATAAATTATTAACTTTCAATTTATTTGAAATAATTATCATACCGCATCACATATAATCAACCATAAAAAAGTAATTTATTTTTTTGATTGATTCTCCTTTCTATCAATATATTTAGTAAAATTTTTATCAAATTAATTTATAAGGCTAAAATTCTTTATTTGTAACTTTTTTCAAGAAAAATATCCATTATAAACAATATTTGTCCAAGAGTAATCCATTGAATTTTTTCGTTTAGAAATAAAGTCTTTGTTTTTATAAAAAGATTTTAGAAATCAGTACTGTGGCTTGTTAAATTTATTGGTACTGTATAATTTGAACATCATTTTTTTCATAATCTAAGTCACTTACTTAGTTTTATTTATTTTTTTCCATTTCACGGTGAACTTTTTTCCAGTTTTAAATCCACTCATATCTTTCTTTGATTATTTTTTCTCTTCCTTGGGTGGTAGGATTATAATATATTTTACCTTCTAATTCATCCGGCATGCACTGCATGGTGGTTATTTTTTCTTTGGTGTCATGCGGGTATATATACCCTTCTCCATAACCTAGTTCTTTTTGAATGTTTGTAAAGGCAGCTCTGACGGCCATCGGAATTGGAGCGGAGTCATAAGTTTCCGCATCTTTTTTAGCTCGTTCGTAAGCGGTAAATACGGAGTTTGATTTAGGCGCTAGGGTTACATACATAACAGCTTCAGCTAAGTGAACGTTACATTCTGGCATGCCGATTAATTTAGCAGCATTAAAGGCATTTAAAGCAACGG
>CAMLYN010000018.1 GCA_946491675.1 uncultured Mycoplasmatota bacterium
TTTAGGAGTATCTAGACAAATGATATACAATTATTTGGAATTAGATAGTATTAATAAATGGCCTAAAGATAAAAAAGTGTTATTATTAAATTTATTAGGAGTTAAATCACCAGAAGAAATAAATAAAATTAAAATAACAACTGATTATATTTATGAAGTTGATGATCGTTTAAACTCATTATATAAAGAAAATAATGATAACAATAGTAATTTATTTGAAGGTTTAGGTAAAAAACAAAAGATTTTACTTCAAGATATTGTTGAATTATTAAAAGAAAGAATTGAAGATGAAAATGATACCGAAGGTTATTATATTTTATTGTATTTATATCATTACCTTCAATCAATTGATAATTCCAAAGAATTAAAATACATTTTAGGCTATGTTTCAAAAGCAGCCGGTTTCACTAAACCAATGGAATTTGTTTTTAACGAAGAACAACAATTTATTTTTGAAAGTATTTTATTTTCTGCTTTCTCATTATATAATGGTGGAGGAGCTTCAAAAAATAAAATAGCAGCTTCTCATGATAGATTTGTTGCACAAATTGAACACAAAATTGAAGAAAAAATGAGTCGAACAATGGAATTAAATACAGTTAAAGTTCAAGCGTTAAAAGAATTAGGATACACAGAAATTAATGAAGCAAATGCCACAGAAGTATTTGAAAAAATTGCCGAAATTCAATCTAGAAAAGTAGCTAGTTAATAGCTATTTTTTTTAGATAATTTAAATCTTAAATATATTAAAATTGACTAACCATTAAACTAGTGATAATATATATAATAATTTTATTTTCTATCGGAGTGTAGTTCAGTTTGGTTTAGAACACTAGTTTCGGGAACTAGAGATCGTAGGTTCAAATCCTATTACTCCGACCAAATTTGTTAGTAAATTTATTTAAATTTTAAAATGTCAAATTATTTGTCAAATTTTAATTAATATTATAAAAAAATATAATATATATTCTTTTTTTTGATATAATAAACAGTAATTATTTTTAAATATTAATTATATTATTTAGTAGTTTGGATGTTGATAGAATGAAAAGAAAATTAAATAAAAAGGGAAAATTAGCTTTATCTATTTTATTGTTAGTGATGATCAGTAGTATATCATTAGTATTTATTTCCGCTGAAAATACTTCTGAAAAGCATATTTTAGAAAGTACTGAACGCTACGACTTAAAAATCGATTATCCTAGTATCAAAAACAAAAAGATAAAAGAAAAAGTAATGGAATATGTTGATAAACAAAGAGAACAATTTATGAATATGGTTAAAAAATCTGAAGATATTGAAATATCAAGTAAATATGATTTCAATTTAAATGTTAAAGTCAATGAAAGAAAAGGTATTACTTATGTTAACATGCTAACATATTCTTATACTGGTGGAGCACATTATACTAGAGATGATGATAGTTTGTATTGGGATAATGAGACAAAAGATTTCGTCGATTTAAAATACTTTTTTCAAGATGAAGATTCATTTAAACAAATGACTAATTTAGCTTATTATTATGTAATGAAACTTGAAAGTGATGAAGATAAAAATTTTGATGAATTATGGGTAAAAAGAGGAACAGCACCAACAATCGATAATTATCGTTATTTTAAATTTACTGATAATGGGTTAGAAATCATGTTCCCACCTTATCAAGTAGCTTCTTGGGCAGATGGAGAAATTAATATTATTATTCCTTATGAAGATATAAACAAATATTTAAAAGAGCAATATCGTGATACAACTAAAGATGAAACAGCATCTAAAGAGGTCCCTGATGTTCGTGATTTATCGCAATTTAAAGATAAAAAATTAATTGCTTTTACCTTCGATGATGGACCTAGCACTAGTACTACAAATTATTTATTAGATAATTTAGATAAATATAATGCTCGAGTAACTTTCTTTGTTTTAGGTAGTAGAGTAGATAATAATAAAGATGTTTTAAAAAGAGCTTACTTACAAGGTAATGATATTGGTAGTCACACTTATAACCATCGAAACTTAAATTTATTAGACGATATAAGTATTATTGATGAAGTAAAAAGAACTAACGAAAAAGTTAAAGAAATAATTGGGGTTGAGCCTACTTTGTTAAGGCCACCATATGGTAATTTAACTAGTCATGGTAAAGAATTAGCTAATATGCATATTATTTTATGGAATATTGATCCATTAGATTGGAAATATAAAGATAAAAATAGAGTTGCTAATGAAATAATTGAACATGCTCATGATGGGGCAATAGTTTTGGTTCATGATATTTATAAAAGTTCAGTTGAAGGAGCATTATTAGCAATGGAAGAACTTGAAAAAGAAGGTTATGCTTTTGTTACTATTGCAGAAATGGCTGAGTTAAGAGGAATAGATTTAGATTATCAAACATCGTATTTTAGCATGAAAAAATAATGCCATTATGACATTGTTTTTTCATAATCTCACCACTATTAATATGGCTTATTTTTAAAAAAATACAAGATAAATTTATTCATCTTGCATTTTATTTATTTTTTCATAAACACTTTTTAGACTAATTTCATATTTACTAGTTGTTTTAGGCTGATAATATTTTCTATTTTTTAGTTTGTCAGGTAAATATTGTTGTTTAACAAAAGCATTAGGATAATTATGCGGATATTTATAATCCTTAGAATTAGTTTTGATATGATTAGGGACATTACCAGTATTACCACTTCTGATATCATTTAAAGCATTGTCTAAAGCGCTGATAGCTGAATTAGATTTAGGAGATAAAGCTAGTTCAATCACCACACTAGCTAAAGGAATTCTGGCTTCTGGTAATCCTAATCTTTCGCAAGCGTTAATTGCTGCAGCTACTTTAGGTCCCATTGATGGATTAGCTAAGCCAATATCTTCATAAGCAATAACTGACATTCTTCTAAAGATACTATCTAAGTCTTCTGCTTCAATCAATCTAGCTAAATAATGTAGGCTCGCATTAACATCACTTCCTCTAATGGACTTTTGAAAAGCAGATAAGACATCATAGTGACCATCTTCATTTTTATCGTGGAAGAAAACTGGTTTACTATTAACTTTTTTTATTTGTTCAACATTAACAATTTTATCATTAGTCGAATAATACGCTACTTCTAATAAGTTATAAGCGAATCTTAAATCACCACCCGCTAATTTGACAATATAATTTAAACTTTCATCATCAATTTGAATATCTTTTAAATAATCAATACCTTTTTTTAAAGCTAATAATATATCTTCATCGGCTAATTCTTTTAATTCAAATATTTGACAACGGCTTCTAATAGCCGGATTTATTTTATGATAAGGGTTAGAAGTAGTTAAACCAATTAGTGTCACTAAACCATTTTCCAAATATGGTAATAATAAATCCTGTTTATCTTTATTTAGTCTATGTATTTCATCCATAATAATAATTAAGCCATTATTAGCTTTAGCCTCTTCAATTGCTATATCAAAGTCTTTTTTGTTATTAATAACAGCATTTAAAAAGATATATTTGTTATCTAATTCATTAACAATCGCATTAGCAATACTAGTTTTACCAATACCAGGTTTACCATATAAAATCATCGAAAATATATGTTTATTTTTAACTAGATTAGATAGTATTTTATTATCGCCAATTAAGTGTTGTTGACCGACAATATCACTTAGTTTTTTTGGTCTTAAAATAATTGCTAAAGGTTCCATTTACATCACCATTAATATTTTATCAAAAAATAATAAAAATTCAATAATTATGGTATAATTAAATAGGTGAGATTATGAAATTTGAACCAAATAAAGATAAATTTAACGATAAAGCTCTAGAATTTAAAACATATTTATTAATCGATAAAAAATATAGTAATGAAACAATTGACTCTTATATGAATGATTTATACAAATATTATGAATATGTTGTTAAGAATCACTTAAATATCGATGAAATCAAAAGAAAAGATATCATGAATTACACTAAATACTTAAGAGAACAACAATTAGCAACCAGTTCAATCAATCATAATATTTCTGTTTTAAGAACATTCTATAAGTTTTTAGTTGTATCGACACATTTTGTAACTGATCCAATGGATTATATTGAGCCACCACGCTTAAGAAAAACGCTACCTAAAGTATTATCATACGACGAGGTTAAAAATCTATTAGATATCGATTTAGTCGATAAATATAGTTATCGCAATAAAGCTATGTTGGAACTGATGTATGCAACCGGTTTAAGAGTTAGTGAATTAGTTAATTTAAAACTAAATGATTTAGATTTAGATATGGATTTAATTAGAACTTTAGGTAAAGGTAGTAAAGAAAGAATTATTCCCGTTGGAGATTATGCTATTTATTTTATTAAAAAATATTTAACTGAATATCGTAGTCAATTTTTAAAAGATAATACCGATTATCTATTTTTAAATAATCATGGTAAGAAACTAACTAGACAAGGATTTTATAAATTAATTAAAGATTTAGCTATTAAAAAAAATATTAAAACCGAGTTTTCGCCACATACTTTAAGACATTCATTCGCCACTCATTTATTAGATAGAGGCGCTGATATTGTAAGTATTAAAGAAATGTTAGGCCACAGTTCATTATCAACTACGCAAATATATACTCATATATCTAATCAAAAGTTAAAAGATGAATACACCAAATTTCATCCTCACGGTTAATTTTAATCAAGATTATAATAAATTTATTGAGTATTTATTTAGTTTAAAAGATGATGAATATCAAAAATTTAACCAAAGAATTGTTAAAACCAATAATATTATTGGAATCAGATTACCGATTTTAAAAAATATTGCGAAAATTATTGCTAAAGGTGATTATTTAAGTTTTATTAAAAATAATAAACATCAATATTTTGAAGAAATAATGTTGCATGGTTTAGTTATCACTTATTTAAAAATTGATTTTAATGAATCGATCAAATTATTTGATGAATATATTAAATATATTGACTCTTGGGCAACATGTGATTCCATAGTCATGAATTATAAAATCGTTAAAAAAAATTTAGATGCTTTTTTAATTAAAATAAAAGAATATTTAAAAAGTAATCAGCCTTTTATTAAACGAGTAGGGATAGTTCTTTTATTTTACTATTTAAACGACGATTATATCAACGAAGTGTTAAAGATAGCTGATTCTATTACTGATGATGATTATTACGTTAAAATGGCTAATGCTTGGCTAATTTCGATGTGTTTAGTTAAATATCATGATAAAACTATCGAATTTTTAAAAAAAAGTCATTTAGATGATTGGACATATAATAAAGCATTGCAAAAAGCGATCGAATCATATCGAATTAAAGATAAAGATTTTTTAAGAAAAATGAAAAGATAGTTTTATACTATTTTTAATTTTATACTACTTGACAGTGCAAGATAGTATAGGTATAATAATATTAACTAAGATATCTTACAACTTTTGTTTAAGAGGGTAGGTGAGAAATTTAGAATATTAAAAACGAGGGGGTATTTTTAAAAAAAAGGAGAGTTTATGAAAACTATAACTAAAATAATTCCAATAATTGGGATTATTGTTATTACACTTGTTTTATTACTTTTTATTGATCTAAAAGAATATCAAAGGTATGATCAATTGGAAGGTTATCAAGAAGAATATATTTATATAAAATATGATAGTAATAAAGAAAATCTTGTCAATACGGTTAAAACTATAAGTGAAATTGCTAAACAAAATAATGTTATCTTAAGTAAAAGAAACAACGAAAATATTTATTATTCATTTAATTCAATCGAAGAATTAATTAATGTATTATCAAATAACTTTAAAGTTGAAATGAATGATAAAAATTATGATACTAACGCTTTTTTGGCAACTTATAAAACAGAAAATAATAAACAAGTTGGCTATATCAAAGATTTTTTGGCTAACAATAAAATTACGTATTATCTATTAGACACATTAATTGAAGAAAAAGGAACTTTACACGATAATTATAAGATTTTTTATAAAAACGAAAGTGATTATACTAATTTTATAAATACTATTAATACCAATATTGGTTATGATATTACTAATACTGGTATTGTTGGAACACAAAATGTTGAAAATTTATTTTTTATTCTTATTTTAGTTATTTTAATTTTAATTTTATTATTTTATTATACTTTTGAAATTTATCGCTTATATTATAGTTCTAAAAAAATTGGTTGTATGAAACTGTTAGGTTTTGACAAAATTAAAATTACTAACGTTATGGTCAAAAATTCATTTTTATTTTATCTTATAGCTGTTTTAATTATAACTATCTTACTTTTGATTTTTGCTAAAAATATCACATTAGGGCATTTAGCTTTAATACTTCTATTAGATTTTATTATTTTATTATTTACTTACTGTGTTAGTTTTATTTGTGTAAAAGTTATTTTAAATTCTTATCAGACATCAGGAATTATTAAGAATCAAAATCTTGCTTCTAAAATAGCAGAAATTTCAAACAAATTAAAGTTTATTGTCACAATTCTTTTAATCGGATTTATTTCATTTTTGTTCTATTCTTCTAATCACGTTTTAAACACTATGGAATTATATAATAGTTCTAAAAATATGTTAGGATATGGAGTTATTGATAGTGTAAATAACATGTTGGCAACTGATTTATCCAAAGAACATACAAAATTATATCAACTATTATATGATGATTCTAGATTAGAAATTTTGGAAGTTGATTTTGGCAATTTTTTTACTACCAATGAAGAATATCAAAAAATAATTAATCAGGAAATTCAAAATAATGTTCGGTTATATTATGGTGATGTCAATAAAAATTATTTAAAGAAAGAAAATATTAAAATTTATGATGAAAATAATAACTTAGTTAATGTCGATAATATTGGAGATTTTTCTTTTATTGTTCCTAAGGGTAAAAAAGAAACAATGTTAAATTTAGTTAATTCTCATTTTCAAGAAGTTTTAGAAAATTGTTCAAATAATCCTTATGAAAACGCTAAAATATATTATTATGATGACCAAAAAATCGATACTTATCGGCTTAATTTAGATGAGAAATATATTGACAGTCCAGTCATTAGAGTTGTAGGAAGAAATATTAATGGTTCTAAGCTCGATGGAGTTAATGAATGTGGTTATGTCAGTGTATATGGTCATGGCATCGATGATACTGGATTAAAAATTAAAATAGTTGATAGTCTAGAAAATACAACTGATATTTTAGAAGAATATTTTAAAGAAGTTGGACTTTATGGAACTATAACTAAAGATAATTTTATTAGCTTTGATGATTATTTTAGTGAGCAAATTAGTATCGCTAATTTAATTTTTTCCATTGTAATTACGTCATTAATATTAGTAGGTGGCACTTATACTTTAATCTCATTACAAGTAATAACCCTTTATTTAAAAAGCGAAAAACAAAAAGTTATTGTTAAAAGACTTTTAGGATTTAACAAATGGAATATATTTAATAAGATAATCAAAAAAAATATTATCAGTAATATTATTTGTTTTATCATCAGTTTTATTATATTGATTGTTATTGGTAAATTAGATTATATAATATTTATCATTTCAATTATTTCATTTATGATTATTGATATAATATTGTTATTATTAAGTATTAAATTTTCTGGATTTTCGCGAATATTTGAACAATTAAAAGGAGGTAATTTATGATTAAAATTAAAAATCTAAATAAATCATTTGGTGAAAAACAAGTGTTTACTAACTTTAACTGTAATATTAAAGATGGCTTTATGACAGCAATAATTGGTAAAAGTGGTAGTGGTAAATCAACCTTGCTCAATATGATTGGCTTATTAGATTTAGATTATCAAGGTGAAATTTTATATGATGATGTAAATATTAAAAAATTAAAAGATAACAAACAAGTAGAATTTATTAGAAATAATATCAATTATTTGTTTCAAAACTATGCTTTAATTGATAACGAAACAGTCGAACAAAATTTATTATTAGCCTTAGCTTATGAAAAAATAAACAAAGCTGAAAAAATAACTAAAATTAACGAAGTTTTAACTAAAGTAGATTTAGCTAATTTCAATAACAAAAAGATTTATACATTAAGTGGGGGAGAACAACAAAGAATTGCTTTAGCTAGAACGATTCTAAAAAAAGGTAATATTATTTTAGCTGATGAACCAACTGGTAATTTAGATGAAATTAATAAAGAAATTGTTTTAAAAATATTAAAAGAATTAAAAAGTTTAGGTAAAACAATTATCATTGTAACTCATGATTTAAGTATTGCTCATGAATGCGATGAAGTAATTGAATTATAAAGTGAAATTTTCGTGAAATCATTTTTATTAAATTTAGTTTATGATATAATATGATTAAATTTAAATGTTAGGAAGATATTATGAAAAAAAGAATTATTATAATTGTAAGTATTGTATTAGTTATTACTTTAATTGCTGTGAGTTTAGTTATTTCTAACAATAATAAAAAAATTGAACAAGAATTAAATAATGCTCAAGAACTATATTTAGTTTATTTAAATGGTAAAGGATTATTCGGTAATAAAAATAAATTTCAATTATATAATGAAAATGGAAAATTAATTAAAGAAGAAACCTTTAAAGGTAAAAATCTTAGTTATGAATGTATTAACAATAATCTAATTCATTTTGGTGGATTAGGTGGTTTATATGAATTTAATATAGACAATTTAAGTCTTAAAAAAATATCTAATAAAAATATTAATCTAGTTAAATTTTATAATGATGAAATGTATTATTACGATAACGAAGATTACCAAATTTGTCATAATGATAACTGTATTGATGTCGATATGGCAGTAGGTGACTTTATTATTAAAGATGATTATTTATATGTTTTAGGCCAAAAATTAAAAATTTATAAGAACAACGAACTAATTGAAGAATTTGATTATTCTGATAAAAAAATTATTACAAAAATTTATAATTTAAATAATAAATTATTGATAATAAACGAATATAAAATATTAGAAATTAAAGAGAATAAAGTAAAAGAATTAACTAATACTAATGAAGTAGATGAATTATTTTATTATCAAGATGAAAATGATGATAACTATATCTTTGATGTTAAAAATCAAGAATTAATGTTTGTTGATTTAAAAGAAAATAACGAATATGACATAAAAGAAAAAATTGATATAACTAATATTAACCAACCATATTATGATCTCACAACTAATACAAATATTTATTATACTTTAGATATAATTAATAATTTAACTATTATGGATTCAGATGAAAATGTCATTAAACAATTTGAATTGAAAAAGAAAGATAACGATACTATTTATGGCATTTATAAATTAAAATGAATGGAGGTGAATTAATTTGAAAAAAACATTTTTGACTTTATTTATTAGTTCGCTTTTATTTATAAGTGGCTGTTCTAATAAAAGCAACTTTACCTTAACTTTAAATAATGATAGCGATGAATACTATAAATATATTCTTAATGACAAAATGGAAATTTATACTAATTTTGGTGAAATTAAAATTAATTTTGAAAATGAAACAATTAATTTAAATGAATCTTTAGATGAAAATAAAATAACAATGCTTGATATTATGAATAAAGTAGGGTACACTACTAGTTTAAATGATGGTGGTTCCTTAGTATATCACTATCAAAATGATGATGACTTCGCTAATTTAGAATTCATGATTATCGATTGTCATGGTACTGATCGAATTGTCATTGGTAATACTAGTGATGTTGCCGATCATTGCCGAGGAAATTATGAATAATATTGTCGAAAAATACTAGAAATAGTATTTTTTTTCATTCATATAATTTTATAGGTGATAAGTATGAATAATGTTAATATGGGCTTTATTCTAACTATACTAGCAGGACTTTCAACCATGTTAGGAACAATTTTCATATTTATTAAGAAAAAGA
The DNA here is from genome assembly GCA_946491675.1 of uncultured Mycoplasmatota bacterium. The sequence goes on from CAMLYN010000018.1 coordinate 9,922, forward strand.
GTGATAACATTATTATCGCTTCATTAAGTTTTGCTGCTGGAGTTATGTTAACAGTATCAATAACTGATTTGATTCCTGAATCTTATAGTTTATTAATTACTTTATTTCCTAAATTTCCAGCTATTATTTACATGTTAATATTTATCGTAAGTGGCATATTATTTTCGATGCTAATTGATAAATATATACCTACTAAAAGTAGTGATAACAACTTATATCGTGTTGGAATTATTTCGATGCTAGCTATAATTATTCACAATGTTCCTGAAGGTATTGCTACTTTTATGGCAACCAATAGCAATGTCATGTTAGGAATTTCTTTAGCAGTAGCAATAGCGTTACACAACATACCAGAAGGAATAAGTATATCTATTCCAATTTATTATGCCACTAATAGTAAATTTAAAGCTTTGTTTTATACATTTATATCAGGAATATCCGAACCATTTGGAGCTTTATTAACTTACTTTTTTTTAAGTAACTTTATCAATGATCGAATCATGGGATTTTTATTTGGTGTCATAGCTGGAATTATGATTCATATTTCTTTATATGAACTATTACCAACTGCCAAAAGTTATCATAAAAGGGGAGTCGTATATTTATTTTTTATAATTGGTGTTTTATTTATGATAATCAATCATTTTATATTTTAAAAGAAAAAAGTCCAACAGGACCTTTTTTCTTGGGTTAAGACTTATTCAAAATCATAATTTGAAGAAGTATTAGCATTAGCGTTGCTTTGTTTGTTCATATTTGAACTATTTGCATTCATGTTAGTTTTATTATTTTTACATGATTTATTAGCATTACAACTCTTATTTGCTTTAGCATTCTTTTTCATTTTCATCACCCATTTATATTATCTCCAAGATTTATTATTTTATTCTAAAAATAGATTGTTATATAAAAATTTTTTTGTTATAATATTGTATATAAAAAGTAAGGTGTAAGTTAAATGAATAATATAAATGAATTAGAACAAATTAAAAATAAATATTTCGCTATAATTGAAGCTTTATTCGATAAAAAAAGTCAAAAAAGAATAATTGAAAAATTAAATAATATTTTTGAAAAATATAAAAGTAGGGAAGAGGTAAAGCTTAGTGACATAATAAGAAATTTAGGAAATCCTGACTTTGACTTTTACGATTTATACGAAAAAGGCGCTAAAAAATTGGTATATAAAGGACTAATTATCGAAGAAAAAGTTAAAGACAAATATAATTATTATGGTGAGTCTATTAATAATGCTAGTATTGATTTAATGACTGAACTAATTAAACAAATAAATCTTAATTATAACAATAAATTGCTAACCAATTTTTTATTTAAAAAAAATAATCTTGAAAATAAAAACTCACTATATCTAATTATTAAATTATTAATCTTTACAATGAATAATTATTTTGAAGATGATTATGATAAACTATTAATCAATGGAAATGGAATAATTGATTATAAAATAAATTTAATTACTAAACATGGTTCTTTATTTCAAACTGTTCCAATTAATGATTTTATATATGGTTTATTTGTCGATGGATTACATACTGAAAAACAATTTGATAAATATTTAAATAAAGGTTCTTATCAATTATTGTGTGAAGAATTAGATAAATTATTCGATAATCCTAATGATATAATAGATAATAATATAATCAAAAAGCAATTAATTACAATTGGAAATATGTTTAATAACAAAATATTTTACTTAACATATTATGGTATTATTAATCAAGAATTGAAAAAGAAACTTATCAATGAATTTAATATTATTTTTAATCAAATTTTACAATCTCTTGGAATAATATTTTATCAAGATGATTTTATTCAAATAGAAGAAGCTAAGAACCATTCTATTGAAAGATTAAGTAAACCATTAGAAAACTTTTAAGTTAACATAATATATATTATCGGAAGTTACATTAATAATGAAAAAACCTTATTTTTAAATAAATAAGGTTTTATAATGCGATAATAAATAATTCTAAACCTAATGTTTTATCAACTTTGCCAGTTTTAATATTTATATCTAAATCAGCTAATTGCTTTAAGTATTTTAATAAAATATCTGAATCATATTTTCTAGCATTTTGACTAGCTAATTTAACACGATATGGATGAATTTTTAAAATACTAGCAATATTATTCTCTGTATAACCATTTAAATAGAGTTGTTTTACCTGATACATTATTCTGATTTGATTAGCTAATGAAATAATTATTGCAATCGGTTCTTCATTTAATTTAATTCGATCTTGATAAAGATTAAAAGCTTCAGCTTTATTTTTACTAATAATTGCATCAATTAACTTAAAATTATTTATTTCTAATGATTTAGTTGTTAAATTAGTTATATCATCATAAGTAATATTTTTATCTTTATCTTTATATATTTTAATTTTTTCAATTTCGCTAGCAAGTAGGGAACTATCTTCCCCTACTCGACTAATCAAATATTTGATATTTTCATTACTAATTGAATAATCTTCAAACAAATTTTTAACTAAAGATATATTATCGATGCTATTAAAATCCTTAACTGTACCGTTTTTTTTAATTAATTTAGTAATTTTTTTTCTTTCATCTAACTTTTCATTATTAACTATAAATATTAAAATTGTATTATCATTAATATTATTTAAATAATTTTCTAATTCTTCAGTATTTTGTTCTAAATTTTTTTTAGTAGTTCCAGTAAATATATAGCTATTATTAACAATAATAGCTTTTTTATCATCAAATAATGACATACTACTAGCATCATTAACAATATCAGTTAACAAACTATTTGTTAAATCATATTTATTTATATTAAATTCATTAATTTTATTGTCATTTACTATTTTATCAATGGCTTTATTTATTAGATAATCTACTGTTCCATACAAAAGATAAACCATATTACTCACCTATCTAATTATACTATAAATTTAATAAAATTAAAAGTAAATTTATAGTTGATATATTATTAACAAATATACTTTTTATCACAAAATATTTTAAATATCTATTTCAAAATAAAATGTAGTTCCTTTATTTCTTTTACTTTCAACACCATATTTAAAATTGTGACTTTCCAAAATAGTCTTAACAATCGATAAACCAATTCCTGTACCAATAACATTTCGTTTATGTTTCTTTTTAGAATGATAATATTTATCCCAAATGTGTGGTAAATCTTCTTTTTTAATTCCTTTACCAGTATCTTTTATTTCAACTCTAATATTCTTATCAACTAAGACATTAATAATTACTTTATTATCATCACCAGTATAATTAATTGCATTATTAATTAAATTATAAATAACTTGCTCAATTTTCTTTTTATCTGCATTAATCATAACTTTATCTGGTGTATTTACTTCAAATATATATCCTTCAGTATCTTTATAGATACTATATCTTTTAATAATATTATTAATTAACTCAATAAGATCAAATTTTTCTTTTTCAATCATATCTTTATTAGCTTGAATTTTAGATAAAGTTAATAAATCATTAACTAAAATGTTTAATCTTTCTGATTCTTCTATAATAACATTTAAATTAGCATTTCGTTTTTCAACATTATCAGAATTTAAATCGCGAATCATTTCTGCATAACCTTTAATCATTGTAAGAGGTGTTTTAAGATCATGAGAAACATTAGCTAATAAGTCACGTCGTAATTCATCAGTTTCCGCTAATTCTTTTTTAGCATAATTTAGTGTATTAGCTAACTCATCAATTTCATATATATTAGAATTATTATCAAATGAAAAATCATAATTACCGTTAGCTAGTTTTTTAGCTTTCTCATTCATTTTTTCAATTGGTTTACTAATTCTTTTAGATATAAAATAACCAATAATAAGCGATAAAATGATAACAATAATAGATACAATAATTAATTGATTAGATAATATTTTAATCGTGTTATCAAGTGGTTCTAAGGAAGCATTGACAAAAATTGTAATATCATCACTATATTTTCTAGCATAAATTAAAGATTTTGTATCAAGTAAAGGATTTATCAACTTATATGTTTGTTCATCTAAATCATTTTCATAAAAATCATTTTTATATTTACCACTACTAATAATACAACCACGAATTGAATCATTAGAACTATAAATAGTTATCCTATTTTTAACTACTTCAATACAAATATTTTCTTCGATAGATAACTTATCTAAATATTCAACATCGTTATCATAATTTCTTAATATTTCATTAGTAACACTTTTTATTTGATTAGTTTTGCTATACTCATAATAACTATTGATAAAAATAACTTGAAAAAACCATAAAAACAATATTATCGATAAAGTGAATATTATTAAATAAAACCAAATATGACGAGTTAATTTATTTTTATTTAATTTCAAATTTATAACCCATTCCTCTAACCGTTTGGATTAAATCGCGATATTCTCCTAAATTATTACGTAACATCTTAATATGGGTGTCGATAGTCCGATCATCACCAAAAAAATCATATCCCCAAATTTTAGACAATAATTCTTCTCTTGATAAAGCAATATTTTTATTATTGATAAAATAAACTAATAAATCATATTCCTTTGGTGTTAATTTGATTTCTTTATCTTTAATATAAACAACATGTCCTTTAAAATCGACTTTTAAATCTTGATAAATATACATATCATCTAAATTATTAAATCTTTTAGTAACCGCTTTAATTCTTGCAA
>CAMLYN010000019.1 GCA_946491675.1 uncultured Mycoplasmatota bacterium
AAGACTTATTTGGACACTATGTTTTTTAGTGTCTAACTTAATTTTTCAGTTAACAGTTTTCACTTGTTAAAATAATAAATTCGTAAAAAATTGTAAGAATATGCTATAATAACCTATATAAGGTATAAAGAGTTCGAGTGGTATGAGGTGTTGTATGAAAAAATATTTATTGTTAATTAGCATGTTTTTTTTGCCTACTATAGTATTTGCAAGTTCTGGTGATAATTCTCTTTCATTAATTGAAGCAATTCTTATTGAAGCCTTTATGACTTTTCATGTTTCTTTTTTTGTATTTAATCCTTTTGCTAAAATTTTTTCTAAAGAAAACTATAAAAAAGTTTTTTGGATATCATTTATTATTAGACTGGTAATTCTTTTATATTTTGATTTTTTTGTAACACCTCAAATAGCATTCATAGATTTTTTTGCAGTTTTAATTGGTACTTTTATCATTCGTCCTATATCAAAAACTGTAACGTTTAATAGAAGATATGAAGGTGTAGATAATTCTGTTTTAAATACAGAATTAAATAATGTACTATTATCAAATAATCAGGGAGCGTTTCATTGTACTCATTGTGGAGGAGTAATAAATACAGGAGATAAATTTTGTGCAAATTGTGGAGCTGTTATTGATATAAATCGGGTTGCTACTTTAACATCATCTAAAGCTTTAGTTAATTATTCAAATTTTGATCCTATGTTTAATAATACTGAGGATAAACTGTTAGAAGAATTTATAAATAAAGAATTAAAAAAAGCAGGAATTGATCAAAATAATAAATTAGTTCCTTTTGATATATTAAAAAGAAAAAGTATATTAACTATTATTTTTTCTATATTGGTTTTTGTATACATTTCTTTAATTTTTTTCCATTTTCCAATATATACCTATATTATTGGAATTATTATATTATTTTGTTTCTTTAGGATTACGTCTAAATATGATTTAATAAAATATTTAAAAAAAGAAATTAAAGCTAGACCAAGTGAGAAAATATCAAATATAGTTATGAATGTTAAAAATTCATTTATATCTGATAATTTGAAAGTGTTAAGAATACTATCTATTATCATTGCTTGCATATTACCTCTGATTATTTTTATTAACCCTAGAATCATGTATGAAAAAGTAGAAGGTGGATATGCAGTTAGGTTTTATACGTTTGGTTTAACTAATTTCAAAACAGCTTCTATTCCTGCAAAATATAATGGTCAAAAGGTAGTTAGTCTTAGGGGAAATACATTTTCAAACATGCCTTTTTTAGAAAGCGTAACGCTTCCTAATACAATTACCGAAATTAGAGGTCAAGCTTTTAAAAATGATAGTAGTTTGAGAAGTGTTAATATTCCAATAAATTTAGAATATTTAGGTGGTGGAGCTTTTTATAATTGTTCATCTATTACTAGTATAGAATTGCCTGATACATTAACATATATGGGAGGAGAAGTTTTTTATGGTGCATCTTCTTTATCTAAAATAAAATTATCAGAAAATTTAACGGAAATTAGAGGAGATTCTTTTGAATATTGTACGTCATTAAGAAGCATTGAAATTCCAGATAGGGTTACTAGAATTGGTGGTCATGCTTTTTATGGGGATACATTATTATCTGAAGTATTATTTACCGAAAATAGTAAATTAAGAGAAATAGGCTCATCTGCTTTTAGACAATGTACGAGTTTATATAGCATAACTATTCCAAGTGATGTATATGTTAATGAACGGGCATTTAAAGAAAGTCCTACATCAATCAATTATTTTGATTTATATGATGAATATTATAATTCAAACTATTAGGGGGAAATGAAGTGAAAGTAAATAAATTCATACATTTATTATATGTTCCAACAATGGCTTGTAATATGGCTTGTAAATATTGTTATTTAGAAGATAATACAAAAGATGAATATCATAAAATGAAAGCTCTTGATACTTTAAAATATACGATAGATAAGATGAAGAATTCCAATGTAATTCCATTTAATATATCTTTACATGGTGGAGAAGTAACTACTTTATCACATGATGATTTTTATGATTTAATAAAATATATTAGTGATTACTATGAACAAAATAGAGAGGTTATTTTGAAAGCTGGTTTTAAAATAGGAAGACCACATATTAAGACAAATTTATATAGTATAGATAAACATATTGATATTATTAAAGAATTTAATGTTTCTATATCAGGAAGTTTAGATTTACCATTGTCACTTCATGATGAGTATAGAATAACTAAAGGAAATCAAAAAACTTTAGAGAAAATATTTAAAAATATAGAATTACTAGAAGATATTCCTAATAAAAAGAAAGTATCTTCTACAGTTTTTAGAGAGCATTATAGTTATATTGATGAAATTATTGAGGATATAAAATATTTACATAAAAATACATGTTTAGATATGAATGATTTTAATTTTATGATTGGTTTTGATTATAATTCTAATGGTATTCTTCATCATATGAGTGAAGATGAACAAGTAGAATTTTATAAGAGAATGCATAAGGAATTTGATGGAACGGATTTGGATTATGGTGTAAATGGTCCTTGGTTTGATGAGTTTGGTCCAGGATATTGTTCTAACTGTGATAATTGTGGTGAAAAGTTTTTTTTATTAGAAAAAAATGGAGATATTTATTCCTGTGTTAGAGGACAAAAAAATCCTGATTATTATTATGGTAATATATATAATAATAGTGTTGAAGAAATTATGAATACTGCATATAACAAAATATTTAAAAATCATAATAAGGAACCATTTAATGAGGAATGTAGAAAATGTGGTTATTTATATTTATGTAAAACGGGATGTCCATTTGTTAAGAATAATTATAAGTCAAATAAAAGTTATACTTGTAAATTACAACAGTTGATGTATCAAGATAGAAATTATTCAAAAGATGAATATAATGATGAGTTTGTTTATGAATATGTTACTAAGATGAGATTAGAGGATATTAGTAAATATATACCAACTAGAAGAAATGTAAATGATTATCCATTACTTGAAGATATTATTAAATGTGATAAAAATTTAGAGTATATTTATGATGATAATTCATTTATTCTAAAAGTGGATAATCAATTATATAAGTTGGAATCTCAAATTATCAAGAAAACAAGGGATGTTGTTTATTTTACACCTAAATCAACGATAGTTATTTATATGAAGAAAAGTTTAATAAATGAAGTATGTGAATATCCTGAAAATAATTCTTTATATATTATGTTATTAACTGGTGATTTAGTTACGTATGGTGATGAAAATAGAACAAAACAAAGGCATATTTGTACGCATCAAATTTATAAGGGAGTGCTAGATAATATAAAATCAGATAAAGAAGGATTTTATAAATATGATATTTCTAATCTTATTAAAGAATATAAATATATGTATTCTAATGAAAATTATAATAATTTATTTTTTACTACTTCTGCTTTAAGAGATTATCATTATGTGAAGCAAAAAAATAATGCATATTATCATATACAAGCTATTAATTTACCATTTCAAAATATTGAATTTTATTATATAGATAAGGAGTTAAATAATGAATAGAGAACCAGAAACTTATGAAGAATTAATTAGAAAAAAAAGATGTATTGATTTGACTAGGTATTATGAATTAACACAATCTGATTTAGAACAAATATATAATTTTTTAGAGCAAAATCCTAATGGTCAAGTTAGGGCGGGAAAAGAAAATATTTCTTTAGTGATTGGAAATGATCTTGCTAAAGCTACAGTTATTACGTCTAAGTGTACTAATTCTTCTATTGACGGAATTGTCTTAACTAATACGATATTTAATATAATACCGCATTATAGTCCATCTACTTCTAGAAGTTCTAGTGGTGGATTTTCATCAAATAATAATAACAATAATAATGTGAATAATAACAATAGAGAGGATATGATACTATGGCTTTAATATCAGATAATTCACATTTAAAAAAATTACAGAAGTTTAATATTAATATTAAAACTAAATATATTGTTGGAAATAAAATTTTAGAAAGAAACACAGATAATAGTTGTAATGATGATATAAAAAATGGAATTATATGTGAAAAACAATATTATGTTAATCATAGATTAATACATACTGAGAAATTGTTTGATTCTAGGATGGAATATACATTTATTTCAGAAAGTCAACAAAATGAAGATTATACATGCCCTAATTGTGGAATGCATGCAAAATTAAGGGATTTTAGCTCTGGTTGTCCTTATTGTAAAACATATTATAATATTGATTATACAGATAAAGATTTAGGTGGAAAATATCACTATGATTTAATTCTTCAAAGTAATACGTATAGAATTATTACTGCTATTGTTGACTTGATTATTAGTTTATTATTAGCATTTCTTTTTATTAAATTTACTTCCAGGACATTTAATTCGTATGATATTTCTAAAATATTTATATATGGAATCATATTAGCATTAATTTTATATTATTTCTTTTATATTATTGATGGATATGTTATATTAGGACCAATAAAAAAATATAAGGATAAACAAAATCAGAAACAGATTGATTTTTGGAATAGAAGTAAAATTGATAAAAAAACGTTTTTTAATAATTTAAATTATGAAATTAGAAATAAATATTATGAGTCTACTAATATTATTGATTATGATATTATCGATTTTATAGAACTTCAGGAATATGTTAAAGATGATAATTTATTTGTTAATGTTAAAGCAAATGTTAGAATTGTAACTTTTGAAAATAATAAGATTACTTCAAAGTTTGTTGATGAGGTTTATATATTAAAAAGAATTTATGATGATACATTAAAATTAAATGAAGGTGTCAATATTATTAAATGTCATAATTGTGGTGCTTCCATTGATGTTACAAAGGGGTATTGCGAATATTGCCATACAAAAATTAAATATTTTCAATCCTGGGTTTTAGAAAATTAGGTATTATAGATATTTATTACTTGATAAGTAGGTATTATTTGTTTGCTTAATATAAAAGTATCCTGCTCTTAGTGAGAGGATACTTTTTTAAATTTTAATTAAAAATAGATTTGATAAAATTTTATTTGTTCCAGTTATATCCGGGATTGTATTCTTTTATAACACAGGGATCAATTATTTGATTTATATATGTATCTACATTATGTATTAATATAAAAATATTTTTTGAAAATTTATTTAATTCTTTCATTGGTATTTCAGCTTGTAAAAAATAGTCTTTAAATAAATTTTTAATTTCTTGTTGATTTAGATTTGCTAATTGTTTAAAAGAATATAATTTACATTTATTAATAGTATATATTTCTATTGTTTTTTCTAATATTTTGGAGCGAATACAAATATATTTATTTAAATCATTAGGATAATTCATTAATTTTAGTGAAAACATTGCACCATATAATTTTTCATTATATTCATCAATATTTACTGTTTCATAATATGGATTGAAATCCCAATGAACATTAGCATCTATGATTTCGTGTTTATAGTTTATTCTTTTATTAGCTACTAATTCATAAGGATAGTCGGTATTATTTGGAAGAAATTTTACACTCATTGTTCCTTGTGATAGATATGGATATTTTAAAGAATTTTCACCATCATAGAATGATATTGTATTTGTAACTCGGAAACCTGGATCAAAAATTGTAAAATAAAGTTTTTCATTTTTTAACGAAGGGTAAAGTAAAAATATATGAGCTTCTTTTACAAATTCGTTACCCGCTTGATTTGAAAAATCAGTTGCTTTGCAGCTAACAAAATATGTTTTTAATCCAATTTTATTTAATTTTTTCTTTAGTCTTTTGCAAGAACTAATACATCCAGTATTTTTGTTATAGGTTGCAAATTTCATTGGTTTATCTTTTTTTTCAAATACGTAGGTAATATTATCAAAATTTGATACAAGACTGTTTGTAATTTCATTATTTAAATACTCAACAGCTTGTTTTACTTTAAGTTCATCATATGCTTTAATATTTTTAAAATTTATTTTTCTTTTTTTTATGATTGAGTTATCATTTCTTTTTATTTCCATATAATCATCTGCTTTCTTTTTTTATTAGTAAGGGTGTTTTAATTTTTTCTCATTTGTTTTTTGCAAGGTTGTGGTTCTTATAAAGTCTATATTATATCATATTATGTATTAAATTGCGATTAGATTTTAATTTTTTATTTTCATTTCTTTCATTATTTATAATTGATTACTTTTTTATAAGAAATATATTATATTACAGTTTAATTTTTTCAAAAAATGATATGATATTCTTACGAAGAGGTTATACTAAGAAATTCAATCGTTGACACAGTTTGATGATAATAGTAGAATATGACGTAGTTATTTGATAGGAAGATGACTCATTTTTTTGGTTCTCTATTTTTATTGTTTTAGTATAGCAGTGAATTTAATTAAACGATTAAAGGAGGAAATAAGATGCAACTTAAGAAAGATAATTTGAATGATTTAAAAAAAGACTATCAAGAAGAAAATAAACCAACTAATATAGATAATAATGTTTCTGATGAAATTAATTATTATATGGCTTATGAAAAGAGATATTCACAAGTTTATAATAAAAAAATGATGTGGACATCTAAACAGCCAACACCAGATGTTATTAATTTTTTTCATGAATATAATATTTCTAAAAATAATATGGTTTTGGATCTTGGTTGTGGTGAGGGTAGAGATGCAATTTATTTTTTAGACAAAGGTTATAATGTTTTGGCTGTTGATTACTCTAAAACAGTAATTGAAATGTGTAATAAAATTACCAAAAATAAATATAAGAATAAATTTAGACCTTTTGATTTAATAAAAGATAAAATGGAAGAAAAATTTGACTTTATATATTCAGTAGCTGTATTACATATGTTTATTACGAAAGAACATCGAGATAAGTTTCTAACATTTGTTAAAGAACATCTTAATGAGAATGGAAGATGTTTATTATGTGTTTTAGGTGATGGAATAGAAAGTTATTCTAGTAATATAGAAGATTCTTTTAAAAATGTAGAACGGACAGTAATGAATAATGGTACTAAATTAAATATTGCAGCAACATCTTGTAGAATTGTTAATTGGAGTGAATTAGAAAGTGAAATTATAAATAATAATTTAATAATAGAAAGAAGATGGATTTCTACTGAAATACCAGGGTTTACTACTTCTATGTGTGTTATAGTGAGGAAATGAGAAAATAGCATCAGTAGGATTAATGTATATAGTAATAAAATACTAAATGTTTTAGAGTTGAAGTAGAAATTTGTAGATATAAATGTAGCAGAGAGGTGGATTTTAAATGGAACAATTAAATAATCAGTTTGAATTAGAAAATATTAAAAAGAAATTATTGATGACTTATACTAGATATAATGGTGATAATGTTCCATATACAGATGAAGAATTATCAAAAGCAGCTATACAAATTAAGAATTTTTTTAATCAATTAAATAATATGGTAATATATGATGATAATATGTCTAGAAAATTAAATAATTTAGAATTGTTTGTTGCGATATATGAATTTGTTGCTGATAGAGTTTATGTTGAACAGGATACTAGTCATGATATAATTGGTACTCTAATAACAAATAAAGGAGTCTGCCAAGGTTATTGTCAGTTAATGAGTTTTTTATGTGAATCATTCAATATTCCTTTTTTATATAAGAATTCAGAAACTTTTGATGAAAATAAAAATCCAATAGGTTCACATGGGAATTTTGAAGTTATTGTTCGAGATGAAAATGGATTTTATCATTGTTTGCATTGTGATCCTACTATTGATTCTCCTAAGCATGAAGCAGATATATTAGGGTTTAATGCTTTTTTAATCCATGATAGTGATATCAATCGATATTATCATAAACAAATTCTATCGGGAAATAATATTTCTATTTTTTATAGTAATTTTTTAGATGAGCAAAGTTTTGAACACTCAATTTCGTTATTAAGTCAAGTTAATCCAAATGAACAAATGACATCCAGAAAAACAGAAGAAGAAATAATTAATGGACACTTTAACAAATTAAAAAATAATTTATTTGAGTTAAATAATTTTTTTAGATTAAATATTGATTTTAATGGTCTTGATAATTCTCAATTAATTGGTGCATATAGAACAATGTATGAATATTATAATAGTATTGCTCAGCTATTTTCTTCTGATGAGTTAAAACAAGCTATTAAAAATGTAAAAACTTCTGAATTTATGTATCAATATCATTTAAGTTTTGCTGATGCTTCTATGCAAAGTCAGCAAATATTTGAACAAAGAATGACAAAGTCTATTTACCAGCAAGAAAAATATTGGGAAAATGATGGTGGTAAATCTTTTATGTTTATGGAAGTGAAAAGTGGTAGTAGCTCAACAATGAAATAAAAAATCTAAGTTATTTTGAGTTTGTGTTAAAATAAGAGGTAGGAGTGAGGATTATGCAGAATTATTATATTGATCTTGGTTCATCGACAATTAAAGTATATTGTTATGAAGATACATTAAAACTTATAGAAGAACATTCTATTTATTTTAAAAATGACTTTGATAAGGAGAAAGGTATTAGTGAAAGTAATTTAAAAGAGTTATGTGATTATTTCGAAGAAATAAAGGTTAAATATGATTTAAAGTATTATAATACAAATATTTTTGTTACAGGTATATTTAGAAATTTAATACAGGAAAGAAAACAAGATTTAGTTAAGTTATTTAATGAAAAGTTTGATTTACATTTCAATATTATTAGTCATGGTATTGAAAATTATTATTTAGCCAAGGCTATGGAAAACGATTATAATAACCAGAAAGTCTTAATTATTAACATGGGTGGTAAAACTACTGAATTAGTAACTTTTGTTGGAGATAAAATAACTGATACAAAAAACTTAACTATTGGTGTTGCTGATTTATTAAATAACTTTGATAAAGTTAATGATAAATATAGTGGTGATACTGTAGAAGAGATGGAAAAATTTGTTAGAGAAAAATTATCTAATATTGAATTAGATGAAGATTATGATTGTGCAATATTTACTGGTGGAGAAGAAAGATTTGAATTGTTAACTGGATTTAATTTAGTAGATAATACTTTATTTGACGATAATATTCATAAATATATGCTTAGTTTAGAAGATTATATTAAAGGTACTGAAAAGGTATTTTATGATATTTCTCTTGATGAATTATATGAGTTAATGCCTAATAATCCTAAATGGATGGATGGTGCAAGAAGTGGTGCTATTATACCTTTAGTATTATTTAAAATTGCAAATGTAAAATGGATTATTCCGTCTGATTTAAATTTAATCAATGGTGTTATAAATGATTTAAAATAAAATTTACTTAGGGGGATATTATGGTTAAAAATGTTATATCAGTAATAGATGGAGAAGCTGGCAGTTGTGGTAAAGCTAAAGTTATTGGAGAAATAGCAACAGATAAATCTATTAATCTAGGCGCTTCTGTTACTAATTGCATGCCAAATGCAGGACACACTTTTGTAGATGAAAATGGTAATGCTACTGTTTTTAGAAATATCCCTGTATCATCAGTTAATCCTAATACAGAGTTATTTATAGGTCCAGGGTCCGCTATTGATATGGAAGTATTTAAAAATGAATATGAACAAGTTAGTAAATATCTAGGAGATAGAAAAATTTATGTTCATGAAATGGTTCCTTTAATTGAAGAGCGACATAAACAATATGAAAGGAAATATATCAAGAGTGGTTCAACATTTAAAGGTTGTAATGCTGTTACTTGTGAGAAAATTCTTAAAGATAAAAAATTAGAGTTTTTTAAGACCTTTAGAAATGCTATTGTTTGTTCAAATGATGAGTGGCATGAAAGATTATATGAACATCTTGAAAATCCTTTAGAATATGTAATATTAGAAGGTTCACAAGGTTGTGATTTAGATATTAATCATAGTGGACATTATCCTAATACCGTTTGTAGAGAAGTTTCTACTATGCAACTACTTGCAGATTCTGGAATTTCTGCAGAGAGATTATTACAAACAATTATGGTTATAAGGCCATTTCCAATAAGAATAAGTAATATAACTAAATTTGGTGAATATATTTATTCAGGTAATTATGGTAAAGGTGAAGAGTTAACTTGGACTCAAATTAATCTTGCATCAATGTATGGAAGTTATCCTTGCCGTGGTGATGTTGAATGTTTTCCTAATTATTTAAATATTAAAAGACTAAAGAAAATTATTAGTCATTGTCCGGAAGTGTGTTTAAAACAAGTCTTTGGAGATAATTATAAATCAAAGAATTTAGAGACTATAACATTACTTCAAGCATTAGAATTAGAGCGATTAATGTATAAATCTAAGGGATTATCTGAATATGAAACAATGTTAATTGAACTTCCAATGGTGGATGGTGATTTTCCACCTAATACTATATTTGATCAGTCTGAACAAACGACAGTAACAAAAATGGAGAGAAGAGTGTTTGATTTAGATATAAAAAAATTAAAAACAAATTGTCAAATCAATACTCCATCTAGTTTATATTTAAATTTTTTTCAACATTTAGGATTAGATTTTAAAGGTGAATCTGGTAATTTTGAAGATTATTATTTTAATAGATATTTAAGAGAATACTTTGACTGGTTAGAAAGAGAAACAGGAGTTGAAATATCTGCTTTAGGAACTGGTGCTAAAAATGGAGAGAGAATTTTAAAAAAAACATTAGTTAAAAATATATAAAAAAGGTAATATTATGAATACCTTTTTTTGTTGTTTTTGTAATTTCAAGTTCTACGGGGAAAAAAGAATTTAGTATTGATACAATTTTTATCATGACAAATGAACCGGCAACATAACCAGATTTATCTAATCATATCAAAAAGTATGCAATTAAAAATAATATAAAAATTAAAATTGTATCTAATGCATTTGCAGCGATAAATACTTATAAAAAAATGTTAATAAATATCAATCCTCTTAAATGGAGAAAACTTGTAACAGAATTATTTACATTAAAAAAGCAACTTGAAAATATAGAAGATTTTAGTGTACCAATTATTGCTATGACACAAAATGAGTTATTAAGGTTATATTTTGCAAATGATATTAAAATTTTAAAAAAATTATGGAGAAAAAGCCACTAAAATTATGTTCAACTATTAATGGTAATAATATATATCTAAAAGCTGACAATGAGGATGTTTTTATATCACGATGTCAGATATTATTTGGTAATATAGAAGAGTATTCTTTGAAATTTGATTATAATAAAAGAAAAATGATAAAGAAGGTAAGAGCTAATGATAATTGAAAAGAGTAAAACATTATGTCCCGTAATATTACCAGAATTAAATGAAGAAGATGAAAATGGTAATAAATTATACTATGTTTGTAGAGTTCTTTTAGCAAATGAATCTGAATTAGATTTTTAAATATTTGATAATGATATAGATATAGTATTTTATTCTAGAAGAGATAAGGAATTCCTATCATAGAAGGTATGCCAGAGTAGTTTTGTTAACTAGGATATAGAAATTAATTTGTTTAAGATTGTTTTTTTGCTCTTTTTATAGTTGTTCAATGGTTCTTACTATTTTAACTGATTGATTTGCTTATTTTTATTAGATGGTGTAATCATTGTTTTATATAAAATACTAACTTATGCACTGTAAAGGTGCGTAGTTTTTTTATATGGAACGATTATTTAATAAATATGATATAATATTTATGTATTTATTATTTGGAGGATTATATGAAAGATTCTATATTAACTATAATAAATCAATATTTACTACTTTTTCCGGAGGAAAAACAAAGGCAAGCAAAACTAGTAAATTTTTTAAATAATTTTGATGATAATGAAATAATAGATTGGAATAACTTTAATGGACATATAGTTGCAAGTGGCTTTGTTTATTCTAAGAATGATAAAAAGTTTTTGGTTATGTATCATAACGATATGAAAATGTATACCTATCCAGGCGGACACATTGATTTATGTGATGCTAATCCGTTAGTAGCTGCCATTAGAGAGGTAAAAGAAGAAACAGGATTAATGGATTTTGAAGAAGTTAATATAGCCAGAAATGAATTAGTTCCCGTCGATATAGATACGCATATTATAAGTTATAACGAAAGATTGAATTTACCACAACATTATCATTTTGATTTTAGATATTTATTTATTATTGATAAAATATTAAATGTAAAAGTAGATGGAACAGAACTATCTAATTATAAATGGATTAATATCGATGAATTAAGTTCTGATCCTAATTATGGAAAAATAGTAGAGAAGTTAAGGAGACTTTTATAAACTTAAATTATACTAATTTTCATGTATGATATTGCCATGGCAAAAAATGAGTTGGATTTAATGAGGTAAAATTATTTTATTTTGTTAAAATCCCTTTTTTAGTAAATTCTTTGTATTTTTAGCTTTACGGGAGATATAAAAAAAGAACTAGTTGTTGTTCTTGTATTTATATATGAAGTGATTATGTTATAGTTTATGAATTTTGATGATTATTTCTAAAATCATTATATGGCATTTTTCATATTTCTTCATGGAAGTATGGTCATTATTTTGTAATTTATAGTATAATCTAATTAGTTAATTTAAGGAGAGGGTATTTAGTGGTAATATTTATTTATTTTTTATTGTTTTTTAGTGTTGAAATATTACTATTTGTGAAGTCACTTAAAACAAAAAATACAAAATATTGGAAAATATTGATACTGGTAGAATTTTTATCAATTATTAGTATTATTCTATTAATATTATTATCATCAGTAATTTTTGCAAATAAAGAATTTGGACTACAAACATTAGAATTATTGCATTATAATTATATAGCAATTATAATGTATATAGTATTTGCAATCATTTCAGGTATTATATTAAGTATTATTTATTTCAAAAAAAGATTAGCAATTGTTAGAGGTATTTTAGGGTTTAAAAAAGCATTCATATATTTTGTTGCTGTTTTTGTAATTTTGCTAATGGTTGTTTTAGGCCAGCAAAAACTATATAAACATAACGTTGAAAATTTAAAAGAAGAAAGTAATACTTCTTATTTATTAATGCGCTTTGCATACAGAGGAATTGAAAATTTATTTCATGATGAATATGAATACTATTTAATAAAAAACAATAAAACTTGTTTTGTTTTTACCTCAAATCAAATTAGTTATTACTTTAATCAAAATTTGAATGACTTAAGTATTTATGAAGATAAAAATACCAATTATTATTTTGTAGATTTACGTTATTCTCCTGATGGAAATTTTGGTATAAAGAATAATGATCAGTATATTAATGTATCTATAGGAGATAAATACAAATTATTTTATTCAAATTGGACAAATAATTCAATTACTTTATCTAAAAATGATAAAAATGTTATGAAAAAAATAGTGGAACAATTGCATGATGGATATATAGAAAATTATACTTCAAATGGTGTAAAAGGTAGTTCTAAAACATTAGTATCTTTTATGTTGATTAAGAATAATAAATTTGATTATTATATTGTAGAAAAAGATGATAAAGAATTATTTGTATTTAAAAATGATAAGTTAACTAAATTAATTGATATACCTAATAATGGTGATTTTGATTATTTTTATTTTATAGATAACCAATTAGAGATAGTAAATTAATTATGTGATAATAAGTTCTTGTAATGAGGTTGAAGATTCTCCATCTATATAAGAGCTTGTATGGCAGTGTCAATTCAGTGATGGTTAGTTAGGCATAAAATTTAATTTATCTTCATATTTTTAAGAGCCTAATTTTAAAGGATTGCGATTGTGCAGTCTATTTTTTATTTATATGGAATTTGCGTCTTTAAAATTCAAATTTGAAAACTTGATAAAAATAGTTGACATATGAACAAAGAAATTAAATCTGAATATGAGGTTGATGTTATTATATATGATATTGTTGAAGATTTTATTTGAATAACGAAAGAAGAATTTGCATCATTGTATATATCTTTATTAACATTACAATCTATGTTACATAATCTTAATTATAATCCTAGGTATGAGATTTGTAGAAATCTAGTTCAAGTAAAATGGTATAATATTTCAGATAATATTATAGAAGTAATGGTTTTTTATAGAAATAGGAGACTGTTTTCTTCCAAGTTGACTACGGGAGATATAAAAAAAGAACCAGTCGTTGACTAGTACTTGTTTTTCATATGGAGCGATAACTTTACTTATATTCGAAAAATTATACTCCTAAAGTTGTTTGAT
>CAMLYN010000020.1 GCA_946491675.1 uncultured Mycoplasmatota bacterium
TCAACTTAAGACTTTTTCCATTATTTTTCAATACTTTTTTCATACTTTTCTCCTATAATTTTATTACTAATGTTTTAACATTTATATTAAAGTTGTTTAATTTATTAATTATCATTTGCATGAAACTCAACTTCTTACTACTATTATGGTTGACTTTATTATCTTTATACTATAATTAAAATGAAAGTTATTTTTGTGTAAAATGATAAATTAAAAATAAAATACCAACAATTACAATTACTAATAAAATAAATAATAAAACTTTAGTTAATATACTATTTTTCTTTATTGACTCTTTCATTTCTTTAAAGTCATCAAAATCATCGCTAGTAAATTCTAAACTAGAAGTAAAAAATGATTTATCAATATTAGCTTCAATTAACTTAGTATTTTGAACATCATCATTATCTGATTTAACTTCAACTTTTTCAACCTCTTTAGCTAAATTTGGATCATGAATTGATTTTAAATCATCTAACAAATCAGTAGTATAACCATTTTTACTATTACTAGAAATAGCCTCAATCATATTTTTCAATTCATCTTCACTTAACGAATTAGGAACTTCCTTATTTTCTAAACTAATTCCTTTTAAAATATTATATTGAGTATTTGCAAATCTACTAGTTTTATCCTGTCTTTCACTTTTAGCTTTATCTAAAACATCACGAATATCATAACTTTTTTCTTCTTCTTCCTCTTCAACAATAGGTAAAGTAGGTTCTTCTTTTATCGGTTTAGGTTTATTAACATTATTAGTTCCATTAATTAATTCTCTTATTTTATCGATATCAATTTTTTCATTTTTTTCAATTACCGAAATACCTTCAACATTTGAATATTCAACTTCATCATAGATAGTACGGTACAATTCTTTATTCTTACTAGCTCGTGACTTTTTTTCACTCGGACTATAATATCTTTCCATACGACTTGGCATATAATCACCGTACCCTTCTATTAATATAATAACATATTTGACAAAATATTTAAATAGATTGCTTGCATTTTTAAATATAATTTTTTATAATTATATATGGAGGGATAATATGAAAGTAGAAATTATAAAAGAAAATTGTATTGGTTGTGGTCAATGTGAAGCAACTTGTAGTGAAGTATTTAAAATTGGTGACGATGGAATTGCCACAGTTATAAATGAAAATATAAAAAAAGAATTAGAAGAAGATATAAATGATGCAGCTGATGCTTGTCCAACTAGTGCTATAAATGTTGAAAACGCTTAAAATTTAAGCGTTTTTATTATCAAAACTATATAACTTTTTAACCTCTTTAATCGTCAAATAACGATATTCTCCTGGTTTTAAACCAGTTAAATCTAAAAAAGCAATTTTTTCTCTTTTTAATTTAACTACCTCATGACCAACACTTAGAAACATATTTTTAACTTGATGATTTCTCCCCTCATGAATAGTTATCATAACTAAAGAAGTATTATTTTTTTTATCAATTTTTTTAACTTTAACTTTACAAGGAGCTGTCTTAACACCATCGATGATAACTCCTTTTTCTAATTTTTTTATTTCTAAACCAGATAAAATACCTTTTATTTTAGCCATATATACTTTATCAATATTATTTTTAGGATGAAGTAGAAGATTAGTTAATTCACCATCGTTAGTTAAAATCAAAATTCCTGTTGTATCATAATCTAATCTACCAACTGGATATAATCTCTTATCAGTATCAATTAAATCTAAAACAGTTTTTCGGTTTTTATCATCACTAGTAGTTGTTAAAACACCACGTGGTTTATACAATAAAATGTATTCTTTATCTTCTTTGGTTAAAGCCTTACCATCAATTGTAATAGTTTCTTTACCACTTACTTTAGTACCTAATTGAGTTACCAAAACATTATCAACTTTAACTTTTCCCTGAATAATTAATTCTTCTGCTTTTCTTCTTGAACAATAACCACTATTAGCAATTACTTTTTGTAATCTTTCCACATCAATCACCTTTTATAAATTATATATGATATAACTTATAAAATCAAGCCAAAAAACTAACAAATAAAATACTTATTGTAATACTTACTAAATCCGCTAATAAACCTGCCAACAATGAATATTTTATTTTTTTAATTCCCACACTTCCAAAATATAAAGTCAAAATATAAAAAGTTGTATCAGTAGTTCCTTGAATGTAAGAAGCTAATGTTCCAATAAAACCATCAGGACCAAAAGATTCATAGATTGTTGTTAAAATGGCTAAAGAAGAAGTTCCAGAAATTGGACGCATAATTATTAATGGTAATATTTCATTAGGAATAAAAGAAATAAAACCAAATAAATTAGCAACTATATTACTTTTAGTTAGTATATTAACAGCAAAAATCATCGCTAATAAACAAGGGAAAAGTTTTAAAATCATATCAAAACTTTCTTTAGCACCTTCAATAAAAGTATCATAAACAGCTACTTTTTTAATAATTGCATATATAATTACAAACAAAACAATTATTGGAATAATTAAACTAGATATCATAATAACCTCGCTAGAATTCGATCGATTATAAGTCCACAGATTGTACTAGTGAAAGTAATTATGATACACGGAAAAACAATACTTGTTGGATCTTGACTTCCATACATCATTCTTAAAGAAATAATCGTTGTTGGAATAATTGTTACACCACTAGTATTTAAAACTAAAAAAGTAATCATCGATCGTGTCGCAGTATCTTTTTGAGGATTTAATTCTTGTAAAGATCGCATAGCTTTCAAACCAAATGGCGTTGCAGCATTACCTAGACCAAACATATTAGCAATTATATTAGAACTTATATAACTTAAAGATTCATGACCTTTAGGAATTTCCGGAAAAATAAATTTTAAAATACTAGATAATTTTAAAGATAATTTTTTAAGCAATCCAGAAACTTCAGCTATTTTAGCTATTCCTAACCATAAAGCCATAACAGGAAATATCTTAAAAGTCATATCTAAAGCAGTTTTACAACTATTTAATATTTCATTGTTAATAACATCAACATTGTCAGTAAATAAGCAAAAAATAATACCAATAATAATGAAAAAACCCCATATTTTATTTACCATAAATTTCTAAACCACGCTTTCACTTTATCCCAAAAACTTAAAGTTTCTTCCTTTCTTACATATATTTTTTCTTCATGAACTTTTTCATTATTAATTAAAACTTCAACTATTCCCACTTCATCGTTATTGTTATAATTTTTCTTTTTTTCTAATTTAAAATTTAACAAAATATTATTTTGTTCATTATTATTTAATGAATAATTAAAATCGTTATTAATATATAATGTATCTTTATAATAATTTTCATCGATTATTTCAATTTCACCTTTTTTTAAAATATTATAATTTGAATAATTAGCAAAAGCTTCTTCAAATAAATTAATATGGTCTAAAAAGTCATTACCATCATTTAAAGTAACTACAACTAAATTAACACCATCTTTAGAAGCTGTTGTAACTAATGTTCTTTTAGCAATATCAGTAAATCCTGTTTTCCCACCAGTTATGTAATTATAACTATGTAATAACTTATGTTTATTTATCCATGAATAATAATTCATATTTGTTCTTAAAGTATATTTTTTTGTACTAACTATTTTACGATAATTTTCATTTTGCATAGCATAACTAGTAAGTAAAGCCATGTCATATGCTGTGGATAAATTACCTCCATTTTCATCCAAACCATGAGGATTATTAAAAGTTGTGTTTTTCATTCCGATTTCCACAGCTTTTTTGTTCATCATTTCAACAAAGATATCAATATCGCCACCAACATAGTTAGCAATAGCTAAAGCAGCATCATTACCACTTCTTAACATTAAACCATACAATAAAGATTCTAAAGTTAACTCTTCACCTTGTTTAATATAAATACCAGAACCATAAGCTTTACTTATTTCTTCACCAATAGTCACTGTACTATTGATATCAGCATTTTCTATTGCTACTATTGCTGTCATTATTTTGGAAATCGAAGCCACACTTCTAACTGTATGCATATTTTCTCCATAAATTACATTTAAACTATCCATATCCATTAGAACAACACTACTTGCGCTACTACTATACGCTTTAATACTTATAGGCATTAATAATAATAAAATTAATACTAACTTTTTCACACTATCACCTATAAAATAGTATGAAAAAAAGTCTAATTATAGACTTAATTAAAATTCTGAATCATTTAAAAAATCGATAATATTTTTGTGAATGATTCCATTATTTGAAAAATCAGTTTTATCTAAAGTCATAACATATTTAGGATAATTATCTTTTATATCATCAAATGCCGAAAATTCTCTTCCTGTTGTGTCGATTAGATATTGCAAAATTAAATAAATTAATATCTTTTAATCCTAATCTTTCAACCACATCTCTTAAAATTGTCGAATCAAAAACACTATATAAATAATCTTTAATATTATTTTCACTAGTAAAGTCTAAACGATTAGGTATCCCCCCATTCGACAAAATCCTAAAAAGCATTTTCATTATAAGCATCCTTACCAGTTAACTCAATATATTCTCTATAACACAAAGGATTTATGTTAAAACTTACATATCTACCAGATAATACTGTGGATAATTCGTTAGATAATAACTTACTATTAGAACCTGTCATAAAAATACTAACATTTAAAGAAGCTCTTAATGAGTTGACTACTTTTTCAAATTCATAAACATTTTGAATTTCATCAAAAAATATATAATATAACTTTTTATCAATTACTTTATCCTTAATAAATTTATTTAATTTTTTATAATTCTTTAGTTCTTCATATTCAATATATTCAAAATTAATATACATAATATGATTTTCATCTACTTGATTTTCCCGTATTTCATCCATTATTTATTCCAAAATAATTGACTTACCACATCTTCTAATGCCAATTAAAATTTTGACTAAATTACTATCATAAAAGCCTCTTATTCTCGATAAATACAATTCTCTTTTAAGCATATCATCACCTAAAATAATTATAAAAAAAAATTATTCTTGTTAAGTTATTTTTTAAAATAAAAATAACTTAATTATTTGAAAAGTTATTTTTATTTTAAAAATTATATTTCTTTTTTCCATAAACCATGTAAGTTGCAATAAGCGTAAATAGTACTATTTTCTTCATAGTTAAAAGTTGCTTTAGGTTCATCAGTTGGTTTTAAATTTAATCTAACAATTTTGTTACCTTTAACTAAAGCAATCCACATAATATAGTGTTCTTCAGTCATTGGATGAAGAATATCACCAACAGTTACTTCTACTTTACTATCACTAACTTTACAACTTGGAACATGTTTTTCCAAACTAGCATCAGTAGTATTAGCTTCTAATAATTCCATATTTTTTCCACAGCATTTAATATTTTTCTCATTTCCATCAATTAATTCAATTACATTTCCACAAATCTGACATACATAAAATTTCATAACTACCTCCATTTTTTATTTCTTTCTATTTCCTTTGTTTTTTTCTTCAACTGTTTTTCTTTTTTATGTAATTCTTTTTTAGTTTCTTTTAATTCTTTCCGAGTTCGTTTTAAATCTAGTTTAGCCTTAATGAAATCAATATTAATATTACTAATAGCAGCTTTTACCTTAGGGAATGCTTTCATTAAACGTCTAGTCCATACGGATTTACTAAGTAATACTTCTTTTACCTTTTTTGTTATTTCTTCAGTATTGTCCTTTTTCAAAAAAGACATAGCAGTATTTTTAAAACTACTAATTATTTTTAAAGATAAAACCAAATCTAAAATAAAAATTATGGCTAATACAATTGCAATTATATTTAAAACTTGTGGATTAGCTAAACTAAATAAAAATTTAAAACTAGGATTTACAATATAAATAGCAAAACATCCTAACAAACCAAAAGGAACTAAAGTTTCTAAACAAATTCTACCATTGATATTAAATCTATAATTTGAATAATCCCACCATCTAGCTTTAAATAATTTTTCCATCAAATAACTAGTAAAATATTCTAATATTGCAAACATAAACATCGACATCACAAACAGGATTATTATACTATCTTTATGACTAGTTAAAGTAATAGTGGCAATTACTCCACCAACACCATAAATTGGACAATATGGTCCAATTAAAAAACCACGATTAACCAATTTTCCATTAACAAAGTATTCATATATAACTTCGATTATCCATCCTATAAATGAATAACATATAAATAGTAAAAACAGTTCACTCACATTCATAAAACTTACCTCGCCCAAACATTATAACATAAAAAAAGAAATTTGCAAAGTTTAGCACTCTTACTTGACAAGTGCTAAAGATAGTGTTATAATGACTACGTTGATTAGATAATCAACACATAAAAAGGAGGGATATTATGAATCCATACCAAGAAAATTTGGAGAATGTCTTAGAAAAATATGGACGAGACATCACACAAGCAGTAAAAGATAACAAAATTGATCCAGTTATTGGTCGAGATGAAGAAATAAGAAGTATAACTAGAATTTTATCTAGAAAAACAAAAAACAATCCCGTTTTAATCGGTGAACCAGGCGTTGGTAAAACAGCTATTGTCGAAGGATTAGCAACTCGTATTTTTAAAGGTGATGTTCCTAATAGTTTAAAAAACAAACGAATTTGGGAACTAGACATGGGAGCTTTAATTGCCGGTGCTAAATATCGTGGTGAATTTGAAGAAAGACTAAAAGCTGTTTTAAAAGAAATCAAAGATTCTAACGGCGAAATTATTATGTTTATCGACGAAATTCATATGATTGTTGGTGCTGGTGCCTTAGAAGGAGCAATGGACGCTGGTAACATGTTAAAACCAATGCTAGCTCGTGGCGAAATTCATTGTATTGGTGCCACCACTTTAAATGAATATCGTAAATATATTGAAAAAGATGGTGCTTTAGAGCGAAGATTTCAAAAAATCTTAGTTAATCCACCAACTGTTATGGACACAATTACGATATTACGTGGTTTAAAACCAAAATTAGAAGTTTACCACGGTGTTAACATTAAAGATAAAGCTTTAATTGCAGCCGCTACTTTGTCAGACCGTTATATCACTGATAGATTCCTACCAGATAAAGCAATCGATTTAATTGATGAAGCATGCGCAACAATTAAAGTACAAATGGAATCAGTTCCAACTGAACTTGACACTTTAACAAGAAATATCATGCAATTACAAATCGAAAAAGAAGCTTTAAAAAAAGAAAAAGATGAGTTATCTAAACATCGCAAAGAAGAAATTGACAATAAAATTACCGAATTAAAAGTTAAAGAAGATGCTTTAAGAAAAAGTTGGGAAGAAGAAAAAAATATCAACACTTTAATTAGCAAGAAAAAAGAGGAAATCGATAATACTGGGCACAAGCTAGAAAAAGCTGAAAATGAATATGATTTAGAAACAGCTGCTAAATTACGTCATGGCGTTTTACCACAATTAGAAAAAGAATTAGCTGAATTAAATAGTAAAAATAAATCAGAAATTTTAAGTGATACTGTCGATGATAATGATATTGCTAAAATAATTTCTAAATGGACTAATATTCCAATTAGTAAATTAGTAGATAGTGAAAAAGATAAATTATTAAAATTAAATGAAAATATGAAAAAAAGAGTAAAAGGACAAGATGAAGCAATTAAATTAGTTAGTGATGCCATTATAAGGGCTAGAGCAGGTATCAAAGATCCTAATAAACCTATCGGATCATTTATCTTTTTAGGTCCTACTGGAGTTGGTAAAACAGAAGTTGCTAGAACTTTAGCCTATGAACTATTTGATGATGAAAGACATATGATTAGAATCGATATGAGTGAATATATGGAAAGTCATTCAGTAGCTAGATTAATCGGTTCTCCTCCAGGATATGTTGGATATGATGATGGTGGACAATTAACTGAAGCAGTTAGAAGAAATCCATATAGTATTGTTTTATTTGATGAAATTGAAAAAGCTCATAAAGATGTATTCAATATTTTGTTACAAATATTAGATGATGGTCGAATTACCGATTCTCAAGGAAGAACAGTTGATTTTAAAAATACTATTATTATTATGACATCTAATTTAGGTAGTGAATATATCTTAGATAATTTAGATAATGCTCACGAATTAGTTATGGACGAATTAAGAAAAACATTTAAACCAGAATTTATTAATCGTATTGATGAAATTATTGTCTTTAAATCATTAACTAAAGATGTTATCTATGAAATATTAGATAAAATTATTAAAGATATTGAAAAAAGATTATCTGACAAACAATTACATATTGTTTTAACTGATAAAGCTAAAAGTTATATTGTGGAAAACTCTTATGATTCTAGATATGGAGCAAGACCAATTAAACGATTTGTTACTAAAACTGTGGAAAATTTAATTGCTAATGAAATTATCAACAATGATGTTAAATTCAATTCAACAATTACAATTGATGCAGACAAAGATTTATATATACAAAATAAAATGGCATAATTAATATGTCATTTTTTTTATTAGCATCTAGAATATTGTAAATAATTATTATTTATGATATTATTATAAAAAATTAAGGAGAAAAAATATGAATAATTTTGATAAATACTGGGATAATATTCATTTAAAATATAATTCTACTTACGACGGATGGTTAAATAAA
This sequence comes from uncultured Mycoplasmatota bacterium, assembly GCA_946491675.1. The sequence goes on from CAMLYN010000020.1 coordinate 8,660, forward strand.
TACATTAATTTAATAAATAAAAATGATATAATTATTGAATTAGGCTGTGGTAGAGCATATTGTAGTAATTATTTATTAAAAAATAATTTTAAAAATATTACAGCCTGTGATTTTTCAAATAAAGCATTAGAAATTGTAAATAAAGAAAATCCAAATTTAGAAACAATGCTGTTTGATATGAGTTTAGGATTACCATTTAAAGATTGTTCAACAAACATTATAATTGCAGATTTATGTCTACATTATTTCAATAATACAACTACAAATTATATTATTGATGAGATTTATAGAGTTTTAAAACCAAATGGCTATTTAATTGCAAGAGTTAATTCAGCTAACGATAAACTGCATATACCTATTGGTGCTAAAGAAATAGAAAAAAATCTTTTTTATGATGGGCAAATTTATAAAAAATTTTTTGATCAAACTGATTTAAATACACTATTTAAAAAATTTAAGATATGTTACATGCAAGAAGAAAATATGTCAAGATATGAAAAAACTAAAATTTTATGGGAATTTTGTTTAAGAAAATAATTTAAGAGGGAGAAAATATGATTGATACTGGATACTTATTTGGAAAAGATTCATCTAGACTCTTTGTAAATACTAGTTTAGGATGTACCGCAAATTGTTCATACTGTTATTTACCCAATTTAAACTATTCAAAAGGTAAAAAATTAAATACATATATCACTGCTAAAAATTTAATAAAACAATTAAAAAAATATAAAGATTTTAAACCAGGTATAAATGGTACTTTAATATCTTTTGGTTGTTACTCTGAATGTTGGGATAAAAAAAACAAAACTCAAACCATAAGATTAATTAAATATTTTTTAAAAAAAGGAAATCAAATACAACTTTCCACAAAAAAATATATTTCATATAAAGATTTGGTTAAAATAAACAAATTAATAAAATATTATGGACAATTATCAATATTTATTTCTTCCGCAACAATAAGTGAATGGAATAAAATTGAAAAAAATACAACAAATCCTAATAAAAGATTTGAAAGCTTTAATTTAACAAAAAAATTAAATATACCTGTTATATTATATATTAAACCAGTTTTATATAATATAACAATAAAAGATGTTAATAAATATGTAGAAATAATTAAAAAATATAATATTAAAAATGTAATAGTCGGAAGCATAATAAAAACAAATGGTACTGGAGAAGTTGCACCATTTGTAAAAGATAATTCTTTATTTACACAACCTATAAAACAAGAAAAAGAAATAATAAAAGAACTTTCAAAAGTAAGTAACGTTTATACTAAAAGTATAGATGTTTTAAAAATTTTTAAATAACTATTTTATTTTTTAAATCTAAAATAGTTTTTTTTAATTTTGCTATACTTTCTTCATTAATACACTTTTCTTGCCACAAATACACTGAATTATTTAATTTTTCAGATATTAATTTTCTTAAAAATTGACTAGGTAATTTTTCAACTTTATATATTAATTTTTTGTCATTTTTTTCTACATATATATATGAAAATTCGTTATTAAATTTATTAGAAAAATCTAAGATATCACATTCTGTTGCATTTCCTAATGTTTCATTTAATGATTCAATTATATCAAAATCACATGGAATGCAATGTAGATGAGCATGATCAATACTAGAACCCGCATATCCTATTTTTGCAGAACCATGTTCAAAAAACAAAACATCAATTTTATATACTTCTTTATATATTTCTTTAATTTTATTTTTTAATTTAATTACATCTTCTTTAATATTATTTGGTAATTCAAAAAAATTTAAATAATGCTCATTGCTTATAATTAAAATATGACCCAAGCATAATGGCGATATGTCTACTTGAATATAGACATTATCATTTTCAAATAATATTGAATTTTCAGCTGGCAAACCTATTAATTTGTTATTTTCAAATCTTGTTTTTTTACAAAATGGGCACTCTCTTGAATATTTCATTATAGCCCCAACCTACTTTATATATTTCAATGCTTTCATAATTGCTAATTTGCCATATGGATACATTAAAGATCCTTGTAAATAAGCAATATATGGTTCTCTTATTGGACCATCACAAGATAATTCAATTGAAGATCCTTGCGTAAATGTACCAGCTGCCATAATAACCTTATCTTGATAACCAGGCATATCCCAAGGAATAGGTAAAACATAAGAATCTATTGGTGATGCTGCTTGAATACCTTGACAAAATTTTATTAATTTATCCTCATTATGAAAAATAATATTTTGAACAATATCCGCTCTTTCTTCATTATATTTTGGTTCAACATCATAACCAAAATATTCAAATACTTTACTAGCTAAAATTGCTGTTTTTAAGCTACTAGCAACAACACTAGGAGCAAAATATAAACCCTGTAATAAAGATTTATTAACACCTAAAGTAGGTCCTACTTCTTTACCTTCGCCTGGTAAAGTAAGACGTTCAGCTACTAATTTAATTAAATCTTTTTTCCCAACTACATAAGCCCCATTAGAAGCTATACCACCGCCTAAATTTTTAATTAATGATCCAACAGCTACATCAGCACCTACTTCGATTGGTTCTTTCTTTGACACAAATTCACAATAGCAGTTATCGATCATAATTATTACTTCTTTATCAATATTTCTAATAAATTTTATTACTTTTTCTAATTTTTCAATCGTGATACTTTTTCTTGTTGAATAACCTTTTGATCTTTGGATTTCTATTACTTTAATTTTTTTATTTTTTAAAACTTTTTCTATTTGTTTATAATCAAAATCATCATCGATTAAATCAATTTGTTCATAGTTAATATCAAATGCTTTTAAAGAACTAGGATTATCAACTATACCTATTACTTCATCTAAAGTATCATAAGGTTTCCCAGTAATACTTAACAAAGTGTCCCCAGGTCTTAATAAAGCAAATAAAGTAACTGTTAAAGCATGACTTCCCGAAATAAATTGATTTCTAACTAATGCATCTTCAGCTTTAAAAACATTAGTAAAAACTTTCTCTATTATATCTCTTCCCTCATCATTATAGCCATATCCTGTTGTTGGATTAAAATGTGTTTCTGATACACTATTGTTTTGAAAAGCTTGCAAAACTTTTTCACTATTGTAAAAACATATATCATCAATTACTTTAAACTGTTCTAAACAGTCTTGCTCTAATTTATCGATTAGTTCTTTCATCTTTTTAAACCTCCATCTACTCTAATAATCGAACCATTTATATAGCTTGCTTCTTTAGTTGTTAAAAAATAAACAACATTAGCTATTTCTTCCGGTTCAGCAAATCTATTTAGTAATATTTTTGATTCTTCTTTATCTTTAAATTCTTGATCCATATCTTTATTCATTTCAGTATTAATCCAACCACAAGCAATCGCATTAACATTAATAACTGGAGCATATATATTGGCAAAATTTAAAGTTAAAGAATTAAGTCCTGCTTTAGATGCATCATAATCTAATCCTTCTTTATAATAAGTATCAATGGCATTAGTCGATGAAATATTAATTATTTTACCATATCCTTGCTCAAACATAAATTGTCCTATATATTTACTAGTTAAAAAAGGCCCAATTAAATTTGTATCTAAGATTCTTTTAAAATTATCCACAGTCTTATCTTCTAAAGTAGTATCAATAGCAATTCCAGCATTATTAATTAATACATCAATTGACTCAAATTTAAATTTAATATTATCTAACAATTTTATTACCTCTTGCTCGTTAGAAACGTCACTTTTAACAATCATTACTTTGCTATTAAATTGTTCAAATTCCTTTTTAGTTTGTAAGGCACTATCATCATCTTGTAAATATGTAAGTATTAAGTTATAGTTATGTAAAGCGAAAACTTTAGCAATAGCTTTACCTAAACCTTTAGTTCCACCAGTTATTATTGCAGTTTTCATAAATCCACCTCGCATTTAATTATATAATAAAATCCTATAATTTCATAGGATTTATTTATATTTTATTATAATTTCAATTATTTCTTTTCCGTATTTTTGAACTTTAAAATCGCCAATTCCTTTTATTTGTTTTAATTGTTCTAAAGTTATTGGTCGCTTATAAACTAATTCTTCTAAGGTCAAATCGTTAAAAATTATATAAGCTTGCACTCCTTCAATGATCGATTTTAACCGTCTCCATTCCCGTAATTCTTTCTTTAATTCTTCGTTATATTTTTTTACTTCTAAATTATTATACTTTAAAAAAATATCACATACATTTTTAACTTGCTCTTCACCACGAATTCGATGTCTTTTTTCTTCTTTGCGATTTAAAAACTCTATCAATTTATCATTTCGTATAATTTTTTCCCGATAATTAATATCACTTTTTTTAAAGTTTATATAAGCCTCATCATTAGTAAGCACAACCAAAGAATCATATTTAATTTTAATCTTTTCTTCTTTTAATATTTTATCAATTATATTTTCGTGTTGTTTTACTTGAGTAACTGGATTTTTAATTCCTTTTTTATATTTACCAATTCGCCTAGTCAGAGTTCCATCATTTTCAATGTCAAGATTGCCATATAAATTTTTTGCCTCCAATAAATAAACACTTCTTTTAGTTACAATAATAAAGTCTATTTGAGCCTTTAAATCATCACAAGTTAATTGCAAATCATGCATTATATACATCGAAATATTAGAATTAAGTAAATTATAAAGTATTCGCTGTTCACCGAGCATTCCACTTTTTAATTTAATAATTTTTGTCTTATTTAGTTCTTTATTTAATTGCAATTTTTCTAAATACCTATAATTATTTTTACCTTCATAATATAATTTAGGCTTTTTTAAAGTACCCTTTAAATCTAAATCAATTATTATTCTAATAAGCAAATAAATAATAATTAATATAACAATTATTAATATTACCAACCAATACCTCTTTATTAATGAATAGAGCATTCCTAAAACGCACAAAATGAATAATCCAATTAATTCATCACTACCATCATCGTACCTATTATATCTTCTTCTAGCCATAAAGCTTACCCCTTTTACATAAAATTTTACTACCCTATTATCATTATAACATAAAAAATAATTGCTAACAAATGTTAACAATTATTTAGCTTTTATTTCTTCAATATATTTATTTACTTTACTTGCCCACGTCTTACTAGCCGCATATTTAGGGTTCATCTCTTCTGGAGTAGTTAAACCCATATTAATATAATTACGCACTAAATTGTCAATAAATCCTTTAATTCCCTCATCTAAAGTTTCATAAGAACGATAATTACCACCATTACAAGAAGGCTTACCAACCTGTCCACCAACGTTATTACATTGTTTTACAAGACGACTACATTCCCATTTGCAACCAGTCTCATGTAATGATATAGCAACA
>CAMLYN010000021.1 GCA_946491675.1 uncultured Mycoplasmatota bacterium
TTATTGGACCAAGGCCTTGGATTCCAGATTATTATGAAAATATGACAGATTATCAAAGAAGACGTAATGATGTTTTGCCTGGTATTACTGGTCTTGCTCAAGTAAAGGGCAGAAATAACATCAATATAATTGCCAAAATAAATTATGATTTAGAGTATGTGAAGAATTTTTCTTTTATTCAAGATGTAAAAATATTTTTCTTAACAATTGCAACTGTTTTATCTAAAGAGGGAGCAGACGCAGGTAAGAATACTATTTATACAGAACTTGAAATGCTTATGCATCAGGAAGATGAGGATAAGAAAAAAGAAATGAAAAAACTGGGAAAGAAGAAGAAAGGTAATATTTCGCAGCAAGCTTAATATGAAAAAGAAAAATGAACTAATTAGTATTATTGTTCCTGTGTATAATGCTGAACCTTTTTTGACTGATACAATAAAAACAGCGCAAGATCAAACATATAAAAATTGGGAAATGATATTTGTTGATGATTGTAGTAAAGATAATAGTATAAAGGTTATTCAAAAAGCTATGAAAAAAGATAAGAGAATAAAGTTGTTTTGTAAAAAGCAAAACGAAGGAGCTGCCTTAGCTAGAAATCTTGGTATTAAAGAAGCTAAAGGAGATTATATTTGCTTTTTAGATGCTGATGATTTATGGAATAAAGATAAATTACAAAAGCAATTAAATTTTATGAAAGAAAAGAAATGTGCTTTTTCATTTACTGGATATCAATATGCTGATAGCAGTGGAGTAGCAAATGGAAAGAAAGTTTGGGTACCAGAAAAAATGTCATATAAACAGGCTTTAAAAAATACTACAATTGCACCGGTAACAGTAATGTTTAATATGAGCTTATTAAATAAAAACGATGTAATGATGCCAAATGTTAAAAGTGAAGATACTGCTACTTGGTGGAAAGTATTAAAAAAGGTTGATTATGCATATTCGATTAATGAGATATTATCCTATTATAGAAGAAGTAAAAATACAAGTTCATCTAATAAAATAAAAGCAATTAAGCAAACATGGAATTTATATAGAAATGTTGAAAATTTTGGCATTTTTAAGTCTTTTTATTATTTTTGTTGGTATATATTTAATGCGATTAAAAGAAGGATTTAAGTTGTTATAAAGGTGGTAAAATGAGTAGTAAAGTTCAGGTGTTGGCATCTGTTATGAATCAGAAAAATCAAAGTATTTTAAAAAAAATGAATATTAATACGGATGCTATCATAATTAATCAAAGTGATAAAACAAACGAAAAAATATTATCTTATAAAAAGAATCATATAATTTTTTTAACTTTTAATGAACGTGGTGTAGGCTTAAGTAGAAATAATGCAATTTTACGAAGTTCAGGTGATATATGTGTATTTGCCGATGAAGATGAAACTTTTGTTGATGATTATGAGCAAATTATTTTGGCGGAATTTAAAAAGAATCCTAAAGCTGATATGATATTATTTAATGTTCCTAGTATTAATCCTCAACAGCCGACAGTTCATATAAGAAAAAGAAAACGGGTAAGAAGATATAATTGTCTAAGATATGGTGCAGTAAATATTGCAGTAAAAACGAATAAATTAAAACAAAAAAACATTTATTTTTCTTTACTTTTTGGCGGAGGTTCTAAATATTCTTCGGGGGAAGATAGTTTTTTCATATATCAATGTGTAAAAAATAAAATGAATGTATATACATCGCCTGAGATAATAGGGTATGTTAAACAAGAAGGGTCAACTTGGTTTAATGGGTATACAGATAAATTTTTTGAAGACAAAGGGGCTTTCTTTTGTTGCTTATCAAATAGGTGGTCAAAATTTTTGGGATTACAGTACGCTATTAGAAAACATAAAATGTTTTCTAAGGATAAATCGTTGTTTGAAATAATTAAACTAATCAATAAAGGTATAAATGATTTTAAACAAGAGGCAAAAAAATGAAAAAAATATTAATTGTAAATAATAATATGAAAATAGGTGGAGTTCAAAGAGCTTTGATTAATCTTTTAAAAGAAATAAATAATAGATATGATATAACTTTATTTTTATTTGATTTGACTGGTGAGTATTATGACTATATTCCTAAAAACGTAAAAGTTATTGGTGCTTCTTCTATTTTAAAAGTATTGGGCATATCTGTTGATGAAAGTAGAAAATTAGGAATAAAATTTTTTTTAGCAAAAATCTTTTTTGCCTTTTTGACAAAAATTATTGGAAACAAAATAACTATTCCTTTAATTTGTAAATTTGAACCTAGGTTAGGAAATTATGATGTTGCTATTTCCTATATGCAAAGTTCTCCAAATAGAAATTTTTATGGTGGGACTAATGAATTTGTATTAAGTAGAGTAGATGCTAAAAAGAAAATAAGTTTTGTTCATTGTGATTATGAGAACTACGGTGGAGATTTAAAATATGCAATTATGATGTATAAAGGGTTTGATAAGATTGCTTTTTGTTCGAAAGGATGCATGAATGCATTTTTAAAACTTTTGCCACAATTTGCTTCAAAATCAAAAGTTGTTTATAATTGTATGGATATTAATGAAATCAATAAATTGTCTTTAGAAAATACCGTTAATTACAAAAATAAAATAAATGTTTTGTCAATAGGAAGAATGACTTATGATAAAGGAATGGATAGAGTAATAAAAATATTTGCACGTTATATAAATGATGTTACAAAGGATGCTCATTTGTATCTTATAGGAGATGGTGCAGATAGAAAAAAGATGGAAGAGTTGGTAAAAAAATTAAAAATGAATAAATTTATTACATTTTGTGGAAATCAAAAAAATGTTTATAGATTTATGAAAAATGCTGACTTGTTATTGTTGTTGTCACAGCACGAAGCTGCGCCGATGGTGTTTGGTGAATCTGAATTATTAAAGTTACCAATTTTATCTACAAATACCACTTCTGTAAATGAACTTATATTAGATAAAAAAATAGGCTTAGTAGGTGTAACTGATGATGATTTATATCAAAAAATGAAATTATTATTAAATAATAAAGATAAGATTAAATTTACTAGAAAAATATCGAATAAACAAGCTATTAAGCAATTTGACGACGTTATTAATGAATAAAAGGATGTGTAGACTGTGAAAAAAGAATCTGTTAAAGTTTTATTTTTTGCTTTATTAAATGTTTCATTATTATTTGTTGCCCATTTATTTAATAATCAGATACTGATACTATTATCATTAATTTTTATGACAATGTTTGTTTTGACAGCAAAATCAAAGTATTTTTTGCCTTTAATGTTGTTTTATTTACCGTGGTCACCGGTTTTAAAAATTTCTCCTGGTAGCATTTCCTTTTTCACTATTGTTGCTGTATTGGTTTTTTTTAAATTAGTTTTTATTGAAAAATTTTCAATATCAAAAAAGACAATTGCAATAGTGATTTTATTAGTTATTTTAACAGCTTTTGCAAAAGTGATCTTTTTACATTCTTTTTCACTTGATTATTTTGTTTTCTTTATGATGCTTTTGCTTTTCTCGATATATTGTAAAAAGTATCATAAAAGTTTATCTTTTCCTGTTTCTTCTTATTTTTTTACATTTGGAATAATATCTGCTTGTTTTGCTGCACTTAATTTAATGAATCTTCCACATATGCAAGAATATATTAATGTGTATACATGGGAAAATAAAGGACTTGTTAGATTGAGTGGATTTTATGGTGATTCCAATTTTTATTCAGCTCAGTTATTAGTTGCTATAACATGTAATTTGTTTTTATTAATTTTTGAAAAAGGAAAGTTGAAAGTATTTATAGTTGCATTGTTGTTGCTTTTAGTTTATTGTGGTAGCTTGTCTGTATCAAAAAGTTTTATTTTAATTTTAGCTGTAGTTTTCTTGTTATGGTTAATTAATGTATTTTTGTTAAAAAGGCAAGGAAAATTAAAAATTTTTGTTCTTTTATGTATAATTTTTATTGGAGTATTAATTGTGGGATTTGGATTATTTTCTAGTGAAATAAAAATGTATATGGTTAGATTTGGAATGGTAAATAATGTTTCTTCTTTGACGACCGGAAGAAGTGATATTTTTGAAAATTATTTGAGGTTTTTTTATGACAATCCATTAATGTTATTGTTCGGACAAGGATATACAAATATTTCGTATGATGCTGTTAATAACAGAGCATCTCATAATACTATTATTCAATCCGTTTATCAATTTGGAATTGCTGGAACAATTGTATTAGTTTTGTGGATATTAAATTTATCTGAAAGTTTTAAGGAAAAGATAAAAAATAAATCGTTTGTATATGTCAGTATGTTAATTACTGCATTTATAGGTTTCTTTACTTCTTGGTTAGCGTTAGATATGTTGTATTTTGATGATTTCTTTTACTTTATTGTTATGTTTTTCTTTATTAGAAGTTATATAATTAAAAGGTTAAATGAAGAGTTGTGAGTGAAAAATAAATTATCAGTTAAAAAAAGCTTTGATTTTTAATCTTTTTAAGAGTGTTTGTTAAAAGTTGTTAATTTATATTTAAATATTATGCAAGTTTGTTTTAATTTAATTTTAATGCTTAAAATTTTATGGTTTTATTTATAGAAAAAAATTGTTAGAAAGGTAAAATTGATAAGATGATAAAGTATTCGGTAATAATGCCTGTTTATAATGCAGAAATTTTTTTAGATAAGAATTTACTTTTGTTCAAAAATTTAAAGAGAAAAGATGTTGAACTTTTGATAATTAACGATGGTTCAAATGATAAAAGTTTAGAAAAGATTAAATCTTATTCAATTGATAATTGTGTTATCATTAATCAAGAAAATCATGGAGTTTCTTATTCTAGAAATGTTGGCATAGAAGGTGCAAGAGGAAAATATATATCATTTTTAGATTGTGATGATTTTTTAAATGACGAAATTTTTGAAATTTTGGATAGATATGTAAAGGGGAAATATGATGTAATTAGATATGGATTTAATTTTTATGATGGGACAAATTATATACCTTATAAATTAACAGAAAAGAAGATATTGTATAAAAAAAATGACATTTTGAAATTGTTATTGGAAACCATGAGTACATTTAAAAATAATTCTGTTTGGAATCAATTTATTAGAAGAGATTTATTAATAGAAAGAAAACTTCGATTTAATACTACGCACAAATATGCTGAAGATTTAGAATTTAATGTTAATTTGATTTTGAATTGTAATTCTGTTTGTGTACTTCCGATGTGTTTATATAATTATTATGTAAATGATTCTGGAATAACAAAAAGTATAAATTATAATGATGTTGTAAAATGTACAATGGATGCAATAGATGTTTATACTAATAATATAAAAATTTCAATAAAATATAATATTGTGGATAAGAAAGTTATAAAACATTCTGTAAATGAAATTACAGGTAATGTAAAAAAAATGTTTTTGAACAAAAACATAAAATTCAAAGAAAAAATGAATTTTATAAATAAGGTGCAGAAAATGGACGATATACATTATCTAAAAAAAATAATAAAAGAGTACAAATTAAAAATTACAATTTTTGATTATTTGTTGATATTTTCAAAAATAAAAATTTTGATCTTTATGACCTTTCAATTATGGGGAAATATAAAGAAAAAGGAGTAATTTATATAAGAACAAAAAATTCTATTAAAAATATAATAGTTGCTTTAATATTAAATTTAATTTCAGTTATAATAGGACTTATATCTCAAAAAGTGTTTATTTCCTCATTAGGTATAGAATATTTAGGTATAAATGGTTTGTTTACTAATATTATTTCAATGTTAGGAATTGTAGAGCTTGGATTTGGCTCTGCTATTATATATAATTTATATAAACCAGTTGCAGATAATGATAAAAAGCAAATTAAAGCGTTAATGCATTTTTATAAGATTAGTTATCGTGTGATAGCTATAATAGTTACAGTTATAGGTTTGTTAATTATACCTTTTTTAGGTTTTATAGTTAAAGATGCTAATCCTTCTGAAAACTTAATTATTATTTATCTGTTATTTTTAACCGATATTGTTTGTTCATATTTATTAACATATAAGAGATCAATACTTTATGCTTATCAAAAAAGTTATATAATCAATATTGTCCACATAGGATATTTGCTAGGTATGAATTTATTTCAAATTTTAATTTTAATTTATACAAAAAACTATTATTTATATTTAATAGTAAAGATAATTGCTCGTATTGCTGAAAATATTGTAATAACTAAAATAGCTAATAAATCTTATCCTATTTTACTTGAAAAAAATATTGTTCCATTGGATAAAAGAACAAAAGATGATATTTTTAAAAAAATAAAAGCATTATTATTACATAAAATTGGTGGTTTTGTTGTTCTTGGTTCTGATAATATTATTATATCTGCCTTTTTAGGTGTAAAAACTGTTGGCTTATATAGTAATTATAGTATGATAATAAACGTTTTAGTTAACTTGAGTAATCAAGTATTTAGCTCAATTACTGCATGTGTTGGAAATTTATTAGCTACAAGTGATTATAAAAAATCGTTTAATGTTTATAAGAATATTTCTTTTGCAAATACATGGTTAGCAGGATTTATATCCATTAGTTTATTAGTATGTATGGATTCTTTTGTAAGTATATGGCTAGGAAAAGAATATGTTTTACCTATTAGTGTATTACTGGTATTGTGTATAAACTTGTATTTACAAATTACAAGATATACGAATAATAGTTTTAAGGAAGCGGCTGGCATTTATTATGAGGATAGATTTGTCCCAATTATTGAGTCTATTGTTAATATAGTAATGTCTATTATTTTATTGCATTATTTTGGGTTAGCTGGTGTTTTTATGGGTACAATTTGTAGTAATTTAGTGCTTCATTTATATAGTTATCCTAGATTTGTATATACAAAATTATTAAAAAATAGTTATTCTGATTATTATTATAATTTTTTTAAAAATTTTGTGACAATTATGTTTATAGGATGTATTACTTTCTGTATAGCAAAATTAATTACTTTTAATAGTTTGTTTTTAAATTTAGTTTGGGATTTTTTTGTGTGTTTGTTAGTTCCTAATAGTTTACTTTTTATATATTATAGAAAATCTTCTGAATTATCTTATTATGTTGATTTGATTAGTAATATATTGAAAAAAATCAAATTAAAGGTGGTAAAATCATGAAAAAAGTTATAAACAATTTTATTGAAGTTTTTTTATTTATGATTAATATTGTGTTTATATATTGTTTGATTAAAATAAATGTTATTCCAACTGTATATTTAATAATTATAATCGGTCTTATTGTTGTGTTTGATGTGATTTCACGATTTTTATTATCGAAAGGAAAGATAGGTTTAACATTAGGTTACATAATGTTATTTATTAATCTTGTAGTTTCTTCTATTGGAATTTATTATACATTTACTACTGATAATTTTTTTGACTCTCTTGAAGAAGTAAAAGAAGAACAACTATATTATGTAGTGGTAAAAAAAGATAGTGATTATAAAAAATTAGATGATTTAAATGATAAAAAAATGGCTATTTTTGAGAATCAATCAAGAAATTATAAGAAAGTTTTAAAAGAAATTGAAAAAAGTATTGATATCAAAGATAAAAAATATACGAATGTAAACGATATAGTAAAGGATTTATTAGAAGGAAAAGTAGATAGTTTGCTTATTAATTCTAATAATAAAGAATTATTAGATGAAAATGTAAAAACATTTAAGGATAATACTAAAGTTATTGATAAGATATCTATTAATGTTATTAAACAAAGAGAAAAAGATTATAAAAATACCTATGGTCCATTTAATGTTTTAATAAGTGGAATTGATACTGATGGAAATATTAACAAAGTTTCAAGAAGTGATGTTAATATTGTAGTTTCAGTTAATCAAAATACTCATAAGATATTGCTTACAAGTATTCAAAGAGATATGTATGTACAATTACATGGAACAGATGGCTTAAAAGATAAATTAACTCACGCTGGATGGTATGGAATTGATATGTCTAGAACGACAATTGAAGATTTTTTAAATATTGAAATTCCATATTATATTAGAATTAATTTTGATAGTGTTGTTAAACTTATTGATACTGTTGGCGGTGTGGATATATATAATGATGTTACTTTTAGGGGCGATACAAGATATTTTGCTAAAGGTAATATTCATTTAAATGGTAAGCAAGCTTTAGAGTATGCTAGAGAGAGAAAGAAAATGCCTGATGGTGATTGGACTAGAGAAGAGCATCAAAAAGTAATTATTACAGCTATTATAAACAAGATTTCTAACAGTAAAGAGTTACTTACTAATTATGGTGATATTTTAAATAATTCTAAGGATTTAATTCAAACTAATATTCCAACTGAAGTAATTAAAAAATATGTTAAGGATCAATTAGAAAATATGAATTCATGGGAAGTTAGTTCAGCGTCTGTTGCAGGAAAAGGTTTTGATTATAGAGAGACTTATTCTATGCCAGGAATGGATTTATATGTAACTTATCCTGATGAAGATAGTGTTAAGAGTGTTTCAAAGCAGATAAAGAAATTTTTGAATGAAAAATAGTAACTATACTTGAAGTATAGTTTTTTGATAAGAAAAATTTAATTTCTATAAAAGAGATTATTTTTTAATATTTATATCAAATTTTATGAAATAAATGATATAATAATTGTTAAAATTTGGAGGTATTTTAATGAATAATAAAACTTTTTTAGAAAAACCAATTGATAATAAAAAAGATGATTTGTTTAATATTACAAGTTATGTAAATGATTTAAAAAAAGCAATTGATGATGGGGCAAAATTTATTGCAATTGATGGCGAGTATGGAAGTGGTAAATCAAGTTTGGTTAATATGTTAGAAGAACAGGAAAAATCAAATAATAAGGAGTCAACTTTTGTTAATATTAATTTTTTAAACATTAATGAGGAATTTGAAAGCTCTAAAAGTAATATTGAAAATAAAATTAATAATTATCATAGATACTTTGTTAATCAAGTAGCAAATGATCTTTCTGGTAATCCTTTTGAAATTGAACGACTTTTTTATCACAGTTATATTAATTATTCAGTTACTAATCCTAGTAAAAATAAGAGGTGGGGAAAAGTAGTTGATAAAACGTTATTAGTATTATTAGCTTATGTGATTGTGTATTTAACATATAAAACGTTTCTTAAAGATATTGATGAATTTAAATTTATGTTTCAATATAGTAATATAATAATTCCTATTATTTTGATTATTATATTTATACTTGTTATTGTATATGGTTATGGTATTTATAAGCCAGATAAGCAAGAACTGAGTCCAATGTTAGATGTGGATAAATGTCGAAATAACTTTTTAAAAATTATTAACACTAATTTAAAAACACCTAATTTGTTTATTGTAATAGATGATTTAGATCGAATCGATGAGGAATTACAAATTAAAATTATTTCTTTGCTTTTTAATGAATATTGTCCTTTAAAAATTAAAAATGTAAATCTTATTTTCATATTTATGATAAATACTCATAAAATAAGAGAAAAGTTGCTTGAGAATGAATTGTCTTGCGAAAAAATATTTGATTATATATTACCAGTTTCAAATAATCAAAAACATATAATAAGACATTTAACAAAGAATATGATAAATAAGCATATTGTATTAAATGAAATTTTTAATAATGATAAAATAAAAAATAAAGAATATTTAATTAATTTGATTTGTAGAAGATTTATTTCTATTAGAGCCATAAAACATTTTTTTAATAAATTAATTTCTAAATATAATTATATTAAGAATAAAGGCATTAATGATATTAATTATGACGAATTGATAATCATTTCTATTTTCCTCGATAAATTTGAAACTAGCGTTCTTGATGAGGCTATAGCTAGTGTGATTAATAATGAACCATTAGATGATTCTGTAGGTGACATTAAAGATCTATTAGAAGAATGTAATAAGAAAAAAATATTTGATAAAGATTATTATATATATTTATATAATTTTATAGATAGAGACGATATGTTTAATTATTATGAAAATGAAGTTTATTCTATTTCTGAAAAAGGATATAAGAATACCAGTGAGGCTGAGGATAATAAGATTATTAATTATTTAGAAGAAGAAAAAGTTCGATATGATAAAATTTTTCATGAAATTTTTATTTTTTTAGATAATGATACAAAATTAATATTTACCGCAAGCAAAAAATTTTGCGAATATTTAGTAAAATCTTCAAATTTTTTTGATAATGTTGATATAACTAATGCATATCAGAATGATTATGGCTACTGTTTGTGTGATAATATTGCTTTGACAAAATCAAACAAAGATGTTTTTATTTTTGATTTGAAAAATTCGAGAGAATTATATTTGTCATCCAGAACTTCTGAAAATTATAATATTTTGAAAAAAAATTTTATTCAATTTTTAAAAAATATGGAAAGCAGAATTATTAATTTTGATTTAAATGATTATTTTTCTTTGTTAAAAATGAATGATGATATATATAAGCTGTTATTTGAAGATATATTAATTAATAATATGAATATTGGATTTTATTTATTGTATAATGATGTAATTAATTGTAGTTATTTAAAAAAATATATAGATGTTGCATTTATTAATAAAATCGATACGTTGCCATTTGATATTAAAAATAAAATAAAGAGACAAATTTTATTTACTGATGGGATAAGTTTTGATGTGCTTGTAAATATTATTAGTGATGTAAATACAAAGTATGATGATATAGATAAAATTTATGATAAAATAAATCAGTTTGGTTTTTACATTTCTTATGATGATTTAATTGTAATATTAAGTAATTATGGATATGACGAACGACTTGATAAACATATAATAAAAAAATTAGATGATAATCAAAATGAAATGATAAGATTTATTAATAATAATCAATTTTTGTTATCCGAAAATATATTAAACAAATTGCAATCAATTCCTGAGTTTTTTCATTTTAATGATTTTTATGAAAATGTTTTTGTAAAAAATGGGTATTATGATTTGTATATATATTCAAAATTTATAGGAAGTCATAAATTGTGTTTGGATAAAAAATTACTTAATAATGAAAAATATGTTGCAGAATTGTTAAAAAGTTATGTGGATATATATCCTTGGGCTTCTCATTATTCTTTTACTAGAGAATATACATTATTTATCTTGAAAAGATTTGATTTTAATAAATTGAATTTTACAAATGAAAATTTTTGGAAGATTACAAAATTGATTCCTAATGTTGATGATTTGTCTGTTTTCGAAAATATTTTGAAAATTTTAACTGTTCAAAATCAATTTGAAAATTTCTGTGATTATTGTATTAGAAATGAAATTGATATTAAATTTATAAAATATCTTAGACTATATGCAGAAAAAGTTGGATTATCTAAAAAAGTAAAAATAAAATTATCAAAATATATTAACAAAACGGAAAAATCAAAAATAAAAAGTTAAATTAATAAAGGGATAATTTAAAATTGAAACTATATTTCGTATATAGTTTCTTTTTGCATATATTTAAATATTAGTGTATAATTGATACATAATAAAGGAGCAAATAAATGATAAAATTAATTTTGATTTTAGCTATTTTGTTTATTGTTTTACTTGTTGTTTTTATGTTTTGTGCGTTAAAGCTTGGAAAAGAGAGTGACAGTGAAGAGAAAAAACAGTAAGCATTTAATAACACTTGACCTAGACTATGCTCTAACATGTATAATACTATTATAGGAGAGTGTGAGTTATGAAAAAGTGGGTTATTATGATTTTAGTTTTATTATTTATTGCTATTACCTGCGTATTATTATTTTTCTATTTTAATAAGAAGGAGGATGGAAGTAAGAAGATTATGCAAGAAGATTACAAGAAGGCTGTTTTTAATTTTGATACAAAGACGGTTAAATTAAATAGTGGTTATGAGATGCCTTTAAATGGTCTTGGAACTTATAGTTTGACAGGTGATACTTGTTATGATTCGGTTATGAGTGCGCTTAAAGTTGGGGTTAGACTTTTTGATACGGCTTATATGTATGGTAATGAAGAGGAGGTAGGAAGAGCTATTAGAGATTCTGGTATTCCTAGGGAAGATATTTTTGTGATTACGAAGATATATCCAACTCAATATGATAATCCAAAGAAAGCTATTGAAATGGCTTTAGATAAGCTTGATATAGGTTATATCGATATGATGCTTTTGCATCATCCAGGAGATGGTGACGTTTTAGCTTACAAAGAAATGGAAAAATATGTAGAGAGTGGTAAAATAAGGTCACTTGGTTTATCTAATTATTATGTAGATGAGCTTAAAGGTTTTATACCAAGGGTAGATATTATGCCAGCTTTGGTTCAAAATGAGATTCATCCTTATTATCAAGAGAATGATGTTATTTCTTATATTCAAAGTTTAGGTATTGTGGTTCAGGGCTGGTATCCTTTTGGAGGTAGAGGTTATACTAGTGAACTACTTAATGATCCGGTTATTTCAAAGATTGCAAGTGATCATAATGTGTCTTCTGCCCAGGTGATTTTAAGATGGAATTTACAAAAGGGAGTAGTGGTTATTCCTGGTTCTTCTAATCCAAATCATATTAAAGAGAATACAGAGATTTATGGTTTTGAACTTTCTAATGAAGAGATGAAAGAGATAAATGATTTGGATAGAGGAGAAAAACACGACTGGTATTAGAAAAGGTTTGCGAAAGAGATTTGTAAACCTTTTTAATAATATATAAATATTTTTTATTAAATTCAAAATATTAAGTTTTATGATGTATAATAAGTAATAAACAAAAACTTGGAGGTGTTTAATGTGTTTGATGTAACTAAGGAGGATATAAAAAATTTAAATGATTCTGATTTAAGAATATTAGTAGGAAAATTATGTGAAGCACAATTATATGAGATTGGAAATGATACTTGTTGTGTCTCGTATGGTGGAAATCAAGATGAAAAAGATAATGGTATAGATGTCAAAGTGAATGCTACTAAAGTAACTGACACAAGAAGTTTTATTCCTAAGAATAACACTATTTTTCAAGTGAAAAAGCCTAAAATGCCTTCTGGCAAAATAAAACAAGAAATGAAACCAAATGGTAATTTAAGAGATTGTATAAAAAGTTTGGCAGAAGTTAATGGCGCGTATATTATTGTAAGTGGTATGGCGGATACTACGGATATTGAATATTCAAAAAGAATTAAGACTATGAAAGATATTTTAAAAGAAGAAAAATTAGAAAATTCAATTTTGGTAGATTTTTATGATTCTAGTAAAATGGCAACTTGGGTTAATAAATATCCATCCTTAATATGTTGGGTAAATGATAAGAATGGTAAAAATACTAATGGTTGGAGTACTTATTATAATTGGTCAAATAGGAGTGAAGCAGAGCAACCGTTTATAATGGATAATGAGACAATAATATATCGTAATGATTTTAGAAAGACTCTTATAATAGAAACTAGATAAGTCAAGTTGATACAAAATTTGATACA
>CAMLYN010000022.1 GCA_946491675.1 uncultured Mycoplasmatota bacterium
AAGAATATAAGTAGTTATAATGAAATATAACATCTTAAAATATTAATATTTTTCAGCCAAAATAAAAACGATTTAGTAGAGTAAAATTGAAAAATCGTTTTTTAACTTTATTAAATATTGTTGGAAAAACCACAATTTGTGATTTTATTGAAAAAAAACTGGACCATTTTGACTTTTATCAGTATTATTTACATTATTTATTGGTTGTTCATCTTTAGTTACTACATTATTTGAATTGTTTGTTATTGGTGGTGAATCAACTTTCTTAAATTCATTCATAACACGAAACATTGTTTTAGCATTATTGATAACTGGTCCTGCTTGTTTAATAATAGGTATAGCTTGATTAACAATTCCTAATGTTTTTTGAGTCCCACTTAAAATTGAATTCCATTTAATGCCACCAAATAAAGATCTTAACCCACCACCACGAGCAATTGGTGCAAAATTTGTAATTGGAATACCTGTATAGTAAGGATAGTAATTCATAACTTATCCTCCTTTCAAAAATATTATATGTTTTTCATAAAAAAAGTTTTACATTTTAAAAAAATATGGTATAATCATTATAGTTAAAAGAATAGCAAGAGGGAATGTGTGGTGATATACTTTGAACAAACCTTTATATTTATTGCCATTTATTTATGTCTACAAAATGGTTCGTTTTTTGTTGTCCATCATCATTAAAATAGTCAAATATATCAATGTTGGCTTTTTTATCACGTTATTTGTTTTAATAGATATTATTGTTAGTACTTTGTATTATTTTGTTAAATTTATTTTATTAGGATTTTTATTTTTATCTATCTTAATATATAGAATAATTAAATATACTTTTATTGGCTTTACAATTATATCAAGATGTTTATATCTTTTTATAAAATATGTTGTTTTTGGAATTGCTTTTCCATTTGTTTTGTTAATAAGAGGATTTGTTAAGTTAAATGAAATAAATGAAAAAATGTTGGCTAAACAACAATTAGAACAAGAAAAGAAAAATGCTGCTCGAGAAAGAAATAGGCAAATTAAAGAAGAAAATAGAAAACGTTTAGAAGAACTAAAAGTAAAAGAAAAAGAACAAGAAGAAAGAAAAAAACAAGAAAGGAAAGAAGCTAGAGAAAAAGAAAGACAAAGAACTAAAGCAGATATTTATATTAATGAAAATGTCACATTAGAAAAAAAAGGTTTTAAAGGTCACTTAAATGATTTCTTTTTAGCAATTGGTAAGATTCCTTCTAAAATTAAAAATCTATTTATCAACAATCGTTTTGTTAAAGATGCAAAAAACAAAAAGGATATTAATCGTCAGGCTTTATTACTTGATTTCGAAGGTGCTGATGCTGAAAAAAGTGAAGAAAAAATCATGTATAAGTATGTGGCTAAAGATCCAGATGGTAAAATAATTAAAGGATATTTTCCGGCTTATTCAAAAGTTGAAGTTCATTCATTTTTGTTAAGTGAAGGTAATGAAGTATATAGTATTGAAACTAACAAATGGATTCAAAGATTATATGGTAATCCAAACCGAATGAATAAATCCAAAATTAAAACAAGAGATTTAATTTTCTTTTGTACTCAGTTATCAACTTATATTAAAGCTGGTATAACTTTAGTTGAATCATTAAAAATATTATCTCATCAATTTAAAAATAAAACTTATTCGAGAATTTTTAGAACGATGATTTATGATTTAACAATGGGTGATAACTTTTCTACTGCTATGGATAAACAAGGTGAAGCTTTTCCAAGATTATTAATTAATATGGTTAAAACATCCGAAATGACCGGTGAATTACCTGAAGTTTTAGATAATATGGCTGAATATTTTACAGAAACAGATAAAACAAAAAGACAAATGATTACAGCTATGACTTATCCAACAATTATCTTTATTTTTGCAATTGCTGCAGTTATATTTATCATGGTATATGTTGTTCCACAATTCGTAGAAATTTATGAAAGTATCGATGGAGCTACAATTCCACCTATAACAGTATTTGTTATGAATTTGAGTAATTTCTTACAAAATAATTATTTGTATTTAATTATCGGTATATGTTTATTTATAATTGTTTTCATTTATTTATATAAAAATATTAAAGCATTTAAAACTTTCATTCAATGGGCTATTATGCATATGCCGGTCTTTGGTAATGTTATTATATATAATGAAGTTACAATGTTTACTAAAACTTTTGCTTCCTTATTAGCCCATAATGTTTTCATTACTGATAGTATGGAGATATTAAATAAAATAACCAACAATGAGGTATATAAAATGCTTATTCTTGATACTATCACCAATTTGGCTAAAGGTGAAAGAATTTCATTAGCGTTTAAAGATCATTGGGCTTTCCCAGTCCCTGCTTATGAGATGATTACAACCGGTGAAAGAACAGGTCAGTTAGCAGAAATGATGGAAAAAGTTTCCGCTTATTATCAAGAATTACATCGTAACGCTGTTACAAGAATTAAAACATTTGTTGAACCAATTATGATTCTATTTTTAACTTTTGTTGTTGGTGGTATCGTTTTAGCGATCGTTATACCAATGTTTAGTTTTTATGGTTCAATTACAATGTAGGGGGGATAATAATGGAATTAAGTATTGTAATCGGATTATTTATATTAGGAACCATTCTTGGTTCCTTCTATAATGTTGTTGCTTATCGATTGCCTAAAGGAGAATCGATAATATATCCTGCTAGTCATTGTCCAAATTGTAATCATAAATTAACGCCATGGGAGTTAATTCCTGTTTTTTCCTATTTATTACAACGAGGAAGATGTTCTAGTTGTAAACAAAAAATATCTATTTTTTATCCGATATCAGAAATATTATGTGGACTTTTATTTGTTATTTGTTATTTATCTTTTGGTATATCCCTTGACTTAATTATTGCTTTAACTTTTACATCGTTATTGATAATTGTTATTTTAAGTGATTATTATTATATGATAATCGAAGATAGTGTTTTAATTATTTTCAGCATTTTATTAATAATTGAAATCTATTTTATTCATGGATTGGATTATTTATTAGGACAACTTTTCTCTGCTTTAATCGCTTTTTTAATCATGTTTATATTAAAACTAGCAGGTGATTATATATTTAAAAAAGAATCAATGGGTGGGGGAGACATAAAATTGATGGCTGTTTTCGGCTTAATGATTGGTTGGGAAATGTCGATAATAACAATATTTTTATCAGCCTTTATCGCTTTACCAATTTCAATATTTATTTTAAAAACTAATAGAAATCACGAAATTCCTTACGGACCTTTTTTAAGTATTGCTGCTTTAATTATTTATTTTACTCATTTGGATATTAATATAATTTTTAATTTTTTAAGAAGTTTATATTTATGAAATCTAGGTAACTAGATTTTTCTTTTAAAATATAGTATAATTATAAACGGTGAACTTTATGTATAAAAAATTATTTATTTATACAATTATTTTTGTTTTTCTTGATCAATTAACTAAAGGCTTGGTTAATATATATATGAATTTAAATCAAAGTATTGAAATCATACCTAATTTTTTAAATATTACCTATGTTCATAATACAGGCGCTGCTTTTAGTATTTTTGAAGGTGCAAGATGGTTTTTTATCATAACAGCGATTATTGCTTTAAATGTAATATATATATTTTTTATTAAAGATAAAAAATTAAAAAATAGTGAAATAATAATTTACTCTTTATTGATAAGTGGTATTATTGGTAATTTAGTAGATCGAATTTTATTTGGTTATGTTATTGATTTTATCGATGTTAACATATTTGACTTTGCTATTTTTAATTTGGCTGATAGTTTTATTGTGATTGCTGTTATTTTGTTGTTAATAATAATGGTAGGTGAAAAAAATGCAAGAATTGATAGTGGAAATAAATGATGAAAGAATCGATACTTTTTTAGCTAAAACTTTAAATATAAGTCGTAGTAAAGCAAGTAAATTACTTGAAAATAATGTTTTGGTAAATAATAAAAAAGTAAAAAATAGTTATTTAGTAAAAGAAAATGATAAAATAAATATTACAGATTATTTAGAAGAAGAAATAAATGCTATTCCTGAAAAGATGGATTTAGATATTATTTATGAGGACGATGATGTTATTGTAGTTAATAAAGAAAATGGCATAGTTGTTCATCCTGCTATTGGAAATACTAGTCATACTTTAGTTAATGGTCTTTTATATCATTCAAAAAATTTAAGCAAAAAAAATGGTGAATTTAGACCCGGAATTGTTCATAGAATAGATGCTTATACAACCGGTTTATTAATGATTGCTAAAAATGATAAAGCTCATGACTTTTTATCGCAACAATTAAGTGAGAAAACAGTTCATCGTAAATATATTGCTTTAGTATGGGGAGTTATTAAAAATGATACTGGTACTATTGATGCACCGATTGGTCGTGATAATTTAGATCGAAAAAAAATGGCTGTTGTAAGTGGTGGCAAAGAAGCTATTACTCATTTTAAAGTTTTAAAAAGATATAAAACAGCTACGTTAATCGAACTAAAACTAGAAACAGGAAGAACTCATCAAATTAGAGTTCACATGAATTATATTGGCTATCCAGTTGTTAATGATCCAGTTTATGGAAAAAGAAAAATAATTGATAATACAGGACAATGCTTGCATGCTAAAGAGTTAGGATTTATTCATCCAACTACTAAGAAATATATGGAGTTTAGTTGTGATTTACCAGCTTGTTTTACTAATATTCTAGAAAAATTTGAGGAGGAAATATGAATTATACCATATCGAAACAAAATGAAGAACTTATTATGAAATTATTACATTATTTTATAACTGATCAAAATTATAACCCAGTTATTTTAAGAGGTGCACAAAATGAAATTTGGTTAGAAAATTTAGATAGTGATTATAAAATAATTAGAATTGTTTCAAATTATATTCATAATGATGAACAATTAAATTATGATATTTTCAAAACCAAACAAATTATGAAATCAATTAAGAAAAAAACTTTATCTTTTAAAGTTCCTACTTTAAGTATTTTTGTTAATTTAGGAGATAATGTTCATATGGATAAAGAAGCTAATTATGATTATATTACTTGTTTAAATGTAAAAAATATTAATGATGTAGTTAAGAATAATCATATTTTAAAAAGTTTTCCTGATATTAAAAAAACTTTAAATTATAAAGAAGAGGGAATGAATTTGTTTATAAAACTTACTTCTGATATTAATAAAAAAACAGAAAAAGATGCTATTCAATCAGAGGATGTATTTAGCCCTAAAAAACCAATTGTTACTTATGCTTTAATAATTATTAATGTTTTAGTTTTTTTAGCAATGTATATTTTTGGTAATGGTAGTGAAGATAATATAACTTTATTAACTTTTGGCGCTAATAATCGAACTCTAGTTTTGGAATTTCATGAATATTATCGATTGATAACCTCATGTTTTATTCATATTGGAATATTACATCTATTTGTTAATATGTATTCATTACTAATTATCGGCTCACAAATTGAAAATTTTTTTGGTAAAATAAAATATTTAATTATTTATTTAGGTAGTGCTATATTTGGTAGTTTGTTATCAATTTGTTTTAGTAACAGTATTAGTGCAGGAGCAAGTGGAGCTATATTTGGTCTTTTAGGTGCGATGCTTTATTTTGGTCATCATTATCGCTTATATTTAGGAAATGCTTTATATAGTCAAATTATACCAGTTATTATTCTAAATTTAGCTTTAGGATTCTTTACAACAGGAATTGATAATGCTTGTCATATTGGTGGTTTGATTGGTGGTATATTTATATCGATGATTTGTGGTTTAAAATATAAAAATAACAAAACAGAAAGAATTAATGGTATTATTTTAAGTGTTATATTTTTAGGATTTATTATCTTTTTAATTAGTTCATTATACGAGGGAGTGATTATATGGAAGTAACTTATGTTTTTGGCCACCAAAAACCTGATACTGATTCAATTTGTGCTAGTATCAGTTTGTCATATTTAAAAAATAAATTAGGCTTGAAAACAGAACCAAGAACTTTAGGTGAAATCAATAAAGAAACAAAATTCGCATTAAAGTATTTTAATTTAAAACAACCAAAATATTTAAATGATGTTAAATTACAAATTAAAGATATTGAATATAAAAAGAATTGTTATTTAAATAGTAAAGAATCAATTAATAAAGCTTTTAATTATATGAATGAAAATGAACTAAGTGGTCTTCCAATTGTTGATGATAGTAGAAAACTATATGGTTTAGTGACATTGAAAGAATTAGCTCGTGAATTGATTCAAGGTAATTTTACAAAATTAAGAACATCTTATGATAATTTGTTAGAAACATTAGATGGAGTTCCTTTATTACGCTTTGATGAAGAAATCGAAGGCAATGTCATGGCTGCAGCCTATCGTAGTACAACAATTATTCAAAGCGTTAAAATGACTAATAATGATATTTTAATTATTGGTGATCGTAATAATATTTTAGAGTATGCTATTAATTGTCAAGTTAAATTAATTATTTTAGTTGGTAATGGTGAAATATCAGAACATAATTATAAGTTAGCTAAAGAAAATAAAATAAATATCATTAAAACACATTACGATACTTATCACACAACTAAATTAATTGGTTTAAGTAATTATATTGAAAATGTTTGTTTTACATCACCAACTTGTATTGAAGATACTGATTACTATACTTATTTTAAAGAAATAAGCAATAAAACAAAACATACTAATTATCCAGTTTTAAATCAAAAAGGTGAATGTTTAGGATTGTTTCCAATAACTTTATCGAGTTTAAAAAATCCTAAAAAGGTTATTTTAGTTGATCACAATGAAAAAGAACAAAGTGCTGAAGGATTAGATGAAGCAACTATAGTTGAAGTGGTTGATCACCATAAATTAGGAACAGTTGCAACTACTTTACCAATTAACTTTAGAAATATGGCAGTAGGAAGTTCAAATACAATTATTTATAATTTATTTAAAGAAAATAAAGTAGTTATACCTGCTAATATTGCTGGTGCAATGCTATCAGGTATATTATCTGATACTCTTATTTTAAAATCACCTACGACAACTAAATTGGATATTGAAGCAGTTAACGATTTAGCTAATATTGCTTCAGTTGATTATCAAGAGTATGGTATTAACATGTTTAAAGCTGGTTCTTCATTAGAAGGAATTGAAAAAGAAGATATCATATATCAGGATTTTAAAAACTTTAATTATAATAATGATAAAATAGGAGTTGGACAAGTTTTTACTACTGATATTGATTATATTTTAAATAATAAAGAAGAGTATGTAGATTTACTTAATAAAATAGCTTTTGAGAAGAATTATAAAATAGTTTTATTATTTATAACTGATATTATAAAAAATGGTTCTTACATTTTATATAATGAAGAATCTAGTGATATTTTAATGGAAAGTTATAAATTAGATAGAATTAAAGAAGGACACTATTTAAAAGGCATTGTTTCAAGAAAAAAACAAATGATTCCACCAATTTTAGAAACATTAGAAAAATTGTCTTAAAACTGATAAATTTGTCAAAATTATTTGATATTTTATCAGTTTTTTTGACATTTTATTCAGTTCTAAAGCGTTATAATTTTTAATATATTAAAGTGGGTGAGACTATTGCGAAGAATGCGTTTAAAAAGAAAGAAAAATTTTAAATTTTTAAGTTACATTTTATTTGTTATAGCGCTTTTTATTATTATTAATTTTATTCTAAAAGATATAAAATTAGGTAGTAATGAAAAATTTATTAACCATTTATTACATCAGTCTAATAGTCATATCGTTCAAAATGTTGATAATAATTTATTTAGTGAATTTGTAAATACTATTAATAATATTAAATTATCAGAACCAATTACAATTTTAGATAAAGTATTTGCATATGAAAAAGAACCTGATACAGTTCAAACTTTCGCTTATATTCAAAATAATGTCGTTGATAATCCTAGAGTATATATTTATAGTACACATCCTAAAGAGAGTTATTTAGGTGAGAAATTAGAAGATTATGAATTAGATAATACTGTTATTTTAGCTTCTATTTTATTACAAGAAAAATTAAATGAAAAAGGTATTGGAACAATTGTTGAAGAACGAAGTGCAAGTGAATATATTAAAGATCATAATTTAAATTATAATCAAAGTTATCAAGCAACTAGAACTTTTTTAAAGGATAAACTAGAAACTAATGAATTTGATTTAATAATTGATCTACATCGTGATGCAGTGCCAAAAAGCACTACTACTACTGTTATTGATGAAAAAAGTTATGCAAAAGTTATGTTTGTTGCTAATGTTAATTATAAAGAAAATATTGCTTTAGCTAATAAATTAAACAATATTATTAACAATAAATATCCAACTTTATCTCGAGGAATTTATAATAAGTATGTTGATAATTTTAATCAAGATTTAAACGATAATGTTCTTTTAATCGAACTAGGTGGAAATTATAATAAAATGGACGAAGTTTTGTTAACAATCGAGGCTTTGGCAAATTCAATAGAGGAGCTATTAAAATGAAAAAAGTTAAATTGCGAACTAAAATATTTAGAATAAGTTTTATTGTTTTATTTGCTATTTTTATAACTGTTTTTATCAGTAATAAGTATGGCTATTATGAATATCGAAAACATGAACAAGTTACTTTAACTCAAGAACAAATCAAACAATTTGAACAAGATGTTAAAGATGGTAAGAAAGTTGATTTAGAAAATTATTTATCTAATACTAATAAAAATTATCAAACCAAATTTTCTCAAATGGGATTAAATTTATCTAATTCACTAGCAAACGCTATTAAAAATGGTGTCGATGGATTTTTTAAATATGTCAGTAAATTTGTTGTTGAATAAAAATTTTTAATGTTATTAATTAATATAATATTATTAAATTTTATGGTACAATAAAATAGAGGTGGTATTTGTGATAAAAACCAACGAAGAATTATTGGAAATTTTAAATGAACTTTTGAAAAATTCGGAGAATGAATGCGTAGAATTTAAAAAAGCAAAAAATAATTTTGATGTTGATAAATTAGGAAAATACTTTTCTGCTATAAGCAATGAAGCAACATTGAAAAATAAACAGTATGGTTGGATTGTTTTTGGAATAGATGATCAAACACACGCTATTACTAGTACTGAATATCATTCTGATAATAATTTTAATAGTGTTAAAAAACAAATTTCAGATAATACAACAGATAATATAACTTTTATCGAAATTTATAGTTTAATTATTTATGAAAAAAGAGTTATAATGTTCCAGATACCAGCTGCTTCTGGTACGCCAACAAATTGGAAAGGTTTTCCTTACGGCCGAAGTGGGGAATCGCTGATTCCATTAACTCCAAATAAAATTGAGCAAATTAAAGCTACTGCTAATTATGATTGGTCAAGGCAGGTAATAGAGATGGCAACTATAAATAATTTAGATTCAGAAGCCATAAAACTAGCTCGTGAGCAATTTAAAATAAAACATCAAGGAAAAGCTATTGCTAAAGAAATTGATAACTTGTCTGATATTGATTTTTTAAATAAAGCAAAGGTCACTTTAAATGGAAAAATTACTTTTGCAGCTATGTTGCTATTAGGTAAAAATGAAGATGATTATTTGATGAATGGTTATACTCCTAGAATGACATGGAAATTATATGACGAGAAAAATGTTATTGATTATGAACATTTTGGAATTCCTTTTATTGTAAACGTAGAAAAGATTAAATCAAAAATAAGGAATTTAAGATATCGTTATATGGTTAATGAAAATACATTATTTCCTAACGAGGTTGATCAGTACGACAATTATATATTACGTGAATTAATTAATAATTGTATTGTACATCAAGATTATAGATTGAAAGGAATAATAAATGTAATTGAATTTAAAGACAAATTAATCATTACAAATGAAGGAAATTTTATTCCACAAAAAATAGAAAATGTTTTAAAAGATGGTTTCTCTTCTCCTTATTATAGAAATCAATTTTTAGCAAATGCTATGGTTAATTTAAATATGATAGATACAGTTGGAAGTGGAATAAAACGAGTTTATAATATACAAAAAGATAAATTTTTTCCTTTACCAGACTATGATTTAAGTGAAGATAATAGAGTAAAAGTTACTTTATATGGTAAAATAATTGATGAAAATTATAGTAAAATTTTGTTTGAAAAGACTAATCTAGATATTGATAAAGTTATGCTTTTAGATAGAGTTCAAAAATCTTATCCAATTACAAAAGAACAAAGTGATTATTTAAAAAAAGAAAATTTAATAGAAGGAAGATATCCAAATATTTATATTTCATCAGACATTGCTAAAATAACTGATAAACGAGAAACATATATTTATAATACTGGTTTAGAAAATGATTTTTACAAGAGTTTGATAATTAAATATATTAAAGAATATGGTCAAGCTAGTAGAAAAGAAATTATAAATTTATTAAAAGATAAATTACCTTCATCGTTAAAAGAAAAAAATAAGGTTAGTAGAATAAGGTATTTATTAGATTTATTAAAAAAAGAAGGAAAAATTTATAATGACACAAAGTCTGGGCAATCATGTTGGCGATTAAAATAATATTTTTTTGCTGGTTTTTGCCACTTTTTTGCTGGTTTTTGCCACTTTTTTGCTGGTTTTTGCCACTTTTTTGCTGGTTTTTGCCATTATAAAAATTATTTATTATAAATGAAAAACTTTTTAAATATGTCAGTAAATTTGTTGCTGAACAAAAAGCGAATGTTTTTTCGCTTTTTTCTTTACAATATTAATTTCTTTTGTTAAAATTTTAGTAGAGAAATCAATTTTAAGGTGGTGAATAAATTGGAAAGAATAATTTTTCATATTGATGTTAATAATGCTTTTTTATCATGGACAGCTATTGATTTACTTAATCAAGGTTATAAATACGATATTAGAGACTCTTATGCCGTTATTGGTGGTGATCCAATGATGAGAAAGGGTATTGTTTTAGCTAAATCCAATGCTTGTAAAAAGCTAGGTATTTATACCTCAATGACTTTATATGAGGCTAAGAAAAAATGTTCAGTTTTAAAAGTATATCCACCTAATTATAAATTTTATAGTGAAATGAGTAATAAATTATTTAAATTACTAAGTAAATATACACCAGATATTGAAGTAGCTAGTATTGATGAATGTTATTTAGATTATGGTAAAGTTAAAAACTTATATGGCGATCAATATGAGTTTGCATTAAAATTACAAAAAGAAATTTATGATACTTTAAGATTTACGGTTAATATTGGAATTGCTAATAATAAATTATGCGCCAAAATGGCTAGTGATTTTAGTAAGCCAAATAAAATTCATACTTTATATACTTATGAAATAGAAACTAAAATGTATCCTTTACCAATTAATGAGTTATTTATGATTGGTAAAAAAACAAGTGAAAAATTAATTAATTTAGGTATTAAAACAATAGGTGATTTAGCTAATTTTCCTTATGACAAATTATATCCATATTTTAAAAATCAAACTAGTTTTTTAATTAATCAAGCAAGAGGAATCGATGATAGCATTGTTGATAGTGAAACTTTTATTCCTAAAGGAATTAGTAATGAAATAACATTAGAAAAAGATATTGTTACTAAAGAAGGATTATATCCATATTTAATGAGTTTGTGTGAAACTGTTAGTGTTAGATTAAGAAAGCAAAAAAAATATGCTACTGTTATTTGTGTTATATTGAAAGATAATTATTTTAAAAGAAAATCACATCAAAAAAAGTTAGTCAATGCTACTAATGTAACTAGTGAAATATATAAAGTATCTAAAGAAATATTAGATGAAATGTGGAATGATGAAAAAATTAGATTAATTGGTGTTAGATTAGATAAACTAGTTGATAATGTTTTATATCAGGCTTCATTATTTGATAAAGATAATGTCGAGGAATCAAATGTCGATACTGTTATTGATAGTTTAAAACAAAAATACGGCAATAAAATTATTACTAAAGCTAGTTTAAAAGATGATAAAAAACAGTTTAAAGGATTATAAATTTGTTAACTTTTAAGTTTTGTGTTATTATATATTTCATTTGAAAGGAGAGTTATTATGGAATATAATTTAAAAAAGGAAGATTATGAAGATATTAATAGCTTAATTATGATAAGCAGTCAAATAAAAGATTTATATGATGAATTGTACAAGCTAGAATTAGACGGAAAAAAAGAAACAGTCGAATATTCAAAGGTTATTGAAAAATTAAAGTCAAGCCTTTTTGTAGAAACAAATATTTATGATCGAATTGGCAATTCTTATGAAAAAAACATTCAAATTTTAATGTATTTAGAACAAGATAATAGTAAACTTAAAGAATTTGAGGAAATAATTCCTATTTTTAGCTCAAATTTGATAATTTCAAGAATAAAATCTAGAATAATTAGAAATGCTATATTAAAAAGTGCAAATATTATTCCTGACGAAGCCAAACTATTTTTGAGCATAAATGGTGTATCAAGTAAGGAGATAATGGAATCGTTTTCTTCTTCAATAAATATTAAAGAAAGTATTACTTTGGACCTTATGAATTGTTTACTTGCTATTATTGAAAAAGAAACTATCAGTGACAAAAAGATTGATAATGGATTAAAAGAAACAAAATATATAGTTAGTTATTTATATCAAAAAGTAGAAAAATCTTTATTAGAAAATGGTTTTGAAATTGAAAAAAATCCTTATATTGAAACAATTTTGGTTGGACAAATTAATCATTGGCCTAATGAAATTATTAGTAAAATTAAAAATTTATATGGTTTAGAATATTATAACCAAGTATTAAAATTGATGCTTGTGTATGATGATGAAGATTTAAAAGATGATAGAATAATGATTAAAATGATAATTAATCAAACTTTTTTAAGAACGGTTTTTCTTTTGCTCGATGATGAAACAATAATGGATTTAAATAGTAGTTTTCATGATTATATTGATGATGATAAATTACAAAATATCTTTGAAAATAGACAAAAAATTGTTGAAATGATTATAAATGCTTATAGAAAAGTAAAAAAAGATAAAAGTATCCCTAAAGTAATTTCAATAAAATTATAAAAAAAACTACAAAAAAATTGTAATTATGTGAAAATTGTGTTAAAATAACAAATAGGTGATAAAA
>CAMLYN010000023.1 GCA_946491675.1 uncultured Mycoplasmatota bacterium
GTTTCTAGGATTTATCATTAGTATTATTGCTCTATTAGGATTTAAAAATGTAACTATGACATCTTTAGTAATTCCTTTTATGATTATTGCAATTCCTGTTTTAGATACATTATTTGCTATTGTTAGAAGAACTTTAAAAAATGAAAGTATTACTAAACCAGATAAGTTTCATATCCATCATCAATTATTAAAAATGAATTTTTCTCATAAAAAAACAGTTATTATTATATGTTTAATTGATGCTTTATTTGCTTTCACTTCAATTGTTTATGTTTTAATAGATCGACAATTAGGTTATTTATTATATGGAATATTATTATTAGTTGTGATTGTGTTTATAGTTAAAACTGATGTTATAATTGAACATAAAAAAAAGTAAATTAATTTTTACTTTTTTATGTCACAAATTCCTTTAAAATAGGAATTTTTTTCAACATCATTACCCCTAACATACTAACTATATAAACAATGAGACTCGCTATTGGAATAAATATGAAGGCATTGTAATTTAAAGCTGTAAAATTATAGTAATTTAATCCCTTTAGAATAAACATATGAATTAAGTATATACCAAATGTACAATTAGATATTTCAATAATTATTGATTGTTTAGAGTCAAATCTATCTTTTAATTTAAAATACAATCCCTTAATTATGATAAACATTGCAAGTGAATAAAGAACAACAAAAGGCATTAAATTATGTGAAAAGAAGGTATCAGCTTCTCTAATATAACGACTATAAATAATGTTCCCAAAAATCAATATTGCAAGAGAAATCATTCCTATTAAAATTGTTGTTATTTTTGTTTTATTAGATATTCTATATTTATTTAAATAATATCCTAAAATTAAATATCCAGCAAAACCACTAACAACTGGTAAATTAACATATTTATAATATGCTTTAATCCAACTTAAAAATTCAACATTTTGAACAAAATATAAAACTGATTGAAAAACAAATGCTAAAATTAAAAAATACTTTAAATCATCTCTTTTAGCATTATTTACAAAAACATTTAATATAGGTATTACCATATATATAACTATTATCATAACAAGATACCATAAATGAGCTGAATTAATCTTTTTATACCAATTAGCAAATGTAAAAGCAAAATCAAAATTATTATAAACTAAACTATAAATAAAATTGAAAATAATCAAACTTAATAAAAATCGTGGGATATATTTAGAAAAAATTTTCTCTTTAGTTAAATTTTTATTTCCTAATAATAAGGCACCTGTACACATAACAAATAGATTAACACCACATCTACCTAAGCTATTGAACATACTTAAAGCAAAAAAGCGATTAGAATAAACAGAACAATCATAAAAAACTTGAGCCGTTATATGAATAAAAATCGGACCTAACATTGCAAAGATTTTAATTAAATCGATATATATTAATCTCTTTTTCATGTAATCTACTTTATTTTTATGATTAATTAGTCTTTCTTCATAAATTCTTCATAAGCTACTATTACTTCTTCTGGAGATCCGATTTGTTTTATTTTTCCATCATGTAGCCATAATACTTCGTTACATAATTCTTTTAATGTTCCTAAACTATGAGAAACAATTAATACTGTTCTATTTTCGTCAGATATTAATTCTTTCATTTTATTATAACTTTTCTTTTTGAACTTTATATCTCCTACACTAAACACTTCATCGATTAACATAATATCTGTTTCTAATATTGCTGTAATTGAAAAAGCCAATTTAGAATACATGCCACTTGAATAACTAGATACTGGCTTATAAATAAATTTGCCTAGTTCAGAAAACTCAATAATTTCATTTATCTTTTCTTTTATTTGCTTTTCAGAAAATCCTAACAACATTCCTGATAAAAATATATTCTCATAACCAGTTAATTTACTTTGAAAACCAACTCCGATGGATAATAATGAAACTGTGTTACCATGTAAATCAATAGTCCCTGAATCAGCCGAAAATATACCAGCAATACTTAGTAAAGATTTTTTTATTGAAAATCCCTTTAATGTTCGATAACTTATATGTAGATCTTTAACTGTAATTGCAATTTTACTCATTTTATCACCTTCGCATAACTATTTTCATATTTCTGAATTGTTTTAATTCCGATTATTGATATAATAATACCAACTAGTAGCCAAGCTCCTAACATAGGATAGTTAGCAAAATTAGCATTTAAAAATGTGCTTCTAAAAGAATCAATAATTAAAGCAACTGGATTTAAATTTAATAATATTTGATTGTATGGTGCAGGTACTCTAGTAGAAATTGCATAAAATATTCCCGATAAATAAAATGTTAATTTTAAAACAATCTTAATAACATTACTTAAATCTTCAACAAAAACTCCTAAATGCATAAGAATTGTTGCAAATCCAAATGATAAAATAAATAATACTATTAATACCGGGAAAAATTGAATCATATATAAAGTATATGGCACTTTAAATATCAACATCATAATTAAAATTAGTCCCCAAGAAATCATCATTTTGAATAAATTAGTAAACATTTTAATTAATATTAATATATATTTAGGAATGTAAACTTTTGTTACTATTGATTTATTATTAGATACCAATTTTACACTTGAAGTAATTGTGGAATTGAAAAAATTCCAAGCAGTCAATCCAATCAAGACAAATACAGGTAAATAGTCCTCACTAGTTTTAAAAACTATTTGGACAATAAAAGTATAAACTAACATAAAACATAATGGATCTAATATCCACCAAAGCCAATTTAAATATGAATTAGCAACCTCAGTTTTTAAATTAGATTTAGTTGAATAAATCATATATTTAAAATATTTTTTTATATCGTTAATAAATTTTTTCATTTCAACACCTCAAATAATATCAATATATATAATTTTAATGATATTGTGCAATACTAATTACATATTTTTCATTCTCATATGAAAGAATTTTATATTTAGTTAAATCAATATCATTAATACAATTAAGCTTACTATCAAGCAATTTTATAACTGCTTCTTTTTTAGAAAATTCATTAATGACATCAATATCATTAAAATCTTCCATTAAAAGAAATTTTTTTAAATAATTGGGAATTTTTCTATAAAATTGTATATCAGCACCAATAGGATTTATATCAAAAGCAATTAACAATATATTATTATCGTTTGAAATACTAAAATAAACTTTATTATTTTCAATATATGGTTTCCCATTTTGTGTATACAAAATTCTATGTTGATCTATATTGTAATATTTTTTAATAGTATCAGATATTATTTTTTCCTTTTGATATTCATAATTTTCTTTTATTTTCTCAATTACTAATTTCATCATTTTTTTATATTATTATTTGCATTAGTAATATATTTATTTAGCTCTGCTTCATACAATTTATAATCATTATTCCAATTTGTATAATAAAAGTTTTGTCTATTGTCTGGTAAATCAAAATTATTTTTTAAATATCCACCCAAATAATTAGTCAATTTTATTGCGCCTAAAACATTTAAATGAGCACCACCATCTTTTGTATCTTCATTCCAATTTAATCCAAATTCAAAAGTGTTAAAATCCAAAAATTTAATGTTATGAGAATCAGCAAATTCTTTAACTAATTTTGATTGAGTTTTCCCCCAATCTCTACTATTAGGAGTTTGAAGTATCATTAATAAAATATTTTTTTCAGTACAATAGTTATAAATTTTTTCTAAGTATTCGTATGAATTATTTTCAAAATTTACATTTTCATTGTATTCATCCATATATATTTCTGAATTTTCACTAGGTATAACTGACGAAGCCATTACAAAACCTTTAGTAACTGAATAATAATTTTTATTTAATTTTTTTATATCTTTTAATTTTAACTCATTCCAGCGACTATGATATCGTAATAGAGGAAAGTAAGCAGATAATTTATCCATAAAAGAAAAAGGATAATTTTCATCATTAACTAATTCATACTTTACAAATAAATTTTTTAAATGATCAATATGTGCCCTTTGATGCGGTTCATTAAATTTATATTTGTAAAACATCGTATCAGAATCTATAACCACCAATTTAGGATTTTGAGTTTTTAAAGCATCTTTGAGCATATAATAAGTCCCATAAGTTCTAACAGAAGAAACACTATAATTGTAAGATACAATACCAAAATTGTTCCATAATTCCATTGGTGAAACAGCATTAAGCATAGTACTATCACCTAAAAATAATACATCAATTGAATTTGATGGTAATTCATAATATCCTTTAGTTGTAATCGTTTGCCCTTGTAATCCTCCGTTTGAAATAGTTTCAGGAACAAAAATAATGCCAACTTTATATATTAAAAATAAAGTTATTGATACAAAAATAATAAATTTAAATAAATTTTTTACTGATTCATTCATTTAAAAACCTCCATATATAAAGCTTTTAGCAGCATATCCCCTACCGTATATTCCAAAAATTAAAATTGAAAAAATGATAAACAAATAGACAATCCATCTAAAAATTAAATTTTGATCATTTAATTTTTCTCTAACATTTATCCCTAATTCTTGAGAAAGTTCTATAGAAAAAATTATTATAATAAAAATGCAGCTAACTAAAAAGTCTAATAAATTTAATCCTAAATTTGAAAAAGCAACATTTGAAGATAAAGAAAACATACCTTTAATCATAGAAAAAAATTGATTAACATTTTCACTTCTAAACAACAACATTCCAATACAAACAATTAAAAGTGTTCGTAAAATTCTAAACAATTTAAAACTCCAAACATTTGTATTTACCTTCAACAAAATAACTATTTTATCTAAAACAGGCTTTAACAGAACACCTAACATCATAAGTAAATAATAATATAAACCATATAGTATGTATTTTATACTTGCTCCATGCCATAAGCCATTAAAGAACCAAACAAAAAATAATGGAAATGCAATTATTATAAACTTAGATAAATGTTTAAATTTAATTTTACGCACTTTTAAGTTTAATTTCATGTTTATTTTTGATAATGAAATAGGATAAAATATATAATCTTTTAACCATTCACCTAAAGTTATATGCCATCTACGCCAAAACTCTTGAATAGATTGTGAAAAAAATGGTCTTTTAAAATTATTTGGTAACTTTATATTGAATAATTCTGATACTCCACTTACAATATCTATACATCCTGAAAAATCACAATAAATTTGAATTGTATACATAATAACAGCTAAAGCAACAGGTATTCCTACATAATTATTTTTAAAGACATTATCAACAAAAATTCCTAATCGATCGGCAATTATTAATTTTTTCATAAATCCATAGCCAATTAATACCCACGCAGATTTAAAATTTTCATAATCGAACTTTTTTTCATTAAATATTTCTTCTTTTAGATTTGAATACCTGCTAATAGGTCCTTCAATTATTTTAGGAAAATATGAAAAAAAAGTAAATAATTTTAAAAAATTTTTCTCAGGATTAATTTTTTTTCTATAAACATCAACAACATATGAAATCATTTCTAAAGTATAATATGAAATACCTATTGGCATTATTAAATTAGCATATGGAATATTAAATCCTATTATATTAATAATTGGATTTATTAATGAAAAAAGAAAATTAGAATATTTCAAAACAATTAAAAAGCTCAAAATCAATATTATAGATAAAATAAGAACCATCCTATTTTTATTTTTGTATTTATCAATAAAATTTGCAGTAAAAAAAGCAATTAAAGAGGATAAAAACAGAAAAATTATTAAACTGCCACTTAAAGACAAGAAAAAAATTATATTACCAATTAAAATAACATACCATCTTATTTTTTTTGGCAATATATAATAAATTGAATTCAATAAAACAACAAATATCAAAAAAACTAATGAAACATAATTCATATTATCACCAATTAAAATTATTTTAGTTTATTAATTAATTTTTCTATTGCGTCAACATTTTCAAAATTTTCAGGTACTAATTCGATTGGTGTAATATTGACATTAAATTTATTATTCAACAATGAAATTAACATAACAATATCAAAAGATGTCAAAATTTCATTTGTTATTAAATTTTTTTCGTTTGCATAATCTATTCCAGGTTTTATTTCATTTAATATTTCGATTATTTCTTTCATACTATATCATCTCCTCGTATATTTTTTTTAATTCTACTCTATCTATTTTTCCGTTAGCATTATAAGGCATTTTTGATAATTTTATAATTTTATTTGGACGCATATATTTTAATAATTTTTTATCGGAATAATTTATGACATCATCATCATTTAATATTTGAGATTCATAAAATAATACTATAAATTTATGAATTACATCATAAATACAAGCACAAATAGTTAATCCTTCTAAAGAATTTATATTTGTTTCAATTTCACCTAATTCAATGCGATATCCCATATGTTTTATTTGAAAATCCTTACGTCCATAATACTCTATTTCTCCATATTTATTAATTTTTCCCAAATCACCAGTTTTATATACAATTTCAGGATAGTTTTTGTTCAAAGGATTTTGAACAAAAGATAAATTAGTTTTTTCAATGTTGTTATAATATCCATTACCAACAAATGAACCTCTTACAAATATTTCACCAATTTCATCAGAAGATACTTGTTTTCCATCATCAGTAATGAGCATAATTTCTAAATTGTCACAAGCTTTTCCTATTGGAAGCGTTTCATTATCTTTAAAATCACGATTTATTATATAATAAGCACAAATGTCCGTTGTTTCAGTAGGTCCATACAAATTAGCATAAAACAAATTGGGTAAATATTTTCTCCATATATTTAATTGTGGCATTGGCATAACTTCACCAGCAAATAAAACTTTTTCTAAATACTCTGGTAAAATATAATCAAAAATTTTCGAGTTTGCTACTATACTAATAATGGAAGGAACCCAATATATAGTATTTATCATATGTTCATTTAAATATTTAATTAAATTAACAGGAAAAGAAAAATTAATTTTTGGAATTATATTTAAAGTTGCTCCAAACATAACAGTAGAATAAACATCAGATACAGACATACTAAAGTAAAATGGTGTCTGATTTCCAAAAATTGTTTTATCATTAATATTAAAAGTTATGCCAAACCATTTAACATAGTTTATAAGTGAGCGGTGTGTAATTACTGTTCCTTTAGGAATACCAGTTGAACCACTTGTGAATAAAATATAAGCTGGATCCGTATCAATTCTTTTTTTCTCAACTTTATCTAATTCCTTCTCATTTATATTTGTTATAGATAAACTGTCAATATTTAATTTTTGAATATTATAACTAGACAATTCGCTAATATGTTTATTATCAGAAATTATTAATTTAGGATTTAAAGTATTAATTATTGTCGAAATTCTTTCTTGAGGTGAAGTAGTATCTAAAACGCAATAACAATTTCCACTATATAAAATACCAAACATTACTTCCAAGCATTGAATACTTTTGTCTATAAAAATTGCAATTGGTTCATTATATATTTCTTCTCCATTTTTTAAAATATTAGAGGCAATAATTTTAGAATCTTTGCAAAATTCGGAGTAACTTACTTTTTTATTACTTTCTTCAAAAATAGTTTTTTCTTTTAAAATTTTAGCATTTTCCTCTAAATAACTAACTATACTTTTCTTCATAATTATCTTCCTACTTTCCTAAATTCGTTTCATCTTGTCCAGGAATTTGATCTATGCCATTAATAGGTTCTTGAAGTTTTAATTCCTCTTTTATTTTTGTAGTAGATATTCCTTCAGTTCTATCTAAATATACTACTTCACAATAATCAGTTAAATAATTGAATCTATCACTACCTGCCCAATCACTTCCCATAACAACAACGTCTGCTTTATATTCTTTTACATCATTAATTTTTTGTTCCCAATTTTCTTCAGGTATAACTAAATCGACATATCTTATTGCTTCTAGCATTAATTTTCTAGTTTCATAATTATGGTATGCTTTTTTTCCTTTAATAGCGTTGAACTCATCAGTACTCAAAGCTACTATTAAATAATCTCCTAATGCTTTTGCCCTCTTTAGTAATCTAATATGACCATAATGTAATAAATCAAATGTACCATATGTTAAAATTCTTTTCATGTTATCTTTTTCCTTTCTTTTTAAACAAATTTTCAAATTGATTTAGTGCAAACATATTGTAATCTTCATAATTTACATTAATCACTTTTATTTCATCATTTAAAAGTGATTTCATCCCTTTGTAAATACCCTCTTCTGAATTTTCAACCAAAGTTCCACCGTTTTTTTCCATAAATTTTTTAGGCCCATCAATATTTGTAGAAATAATTGGTAAATTACATATATTTGCCTCAACTAATACAAGCCCAAACCCCTCATAAAATGATGATAATACAAAATAATTACAACGATTTAAAATTGCGTATGGATTTTTTACATTATAAATAGTAACAATATTGTTTTTACATTCTAATTTAGAAATATAATCAACAATTTGTTCATAAAGTTCTCCTCTTCCACCCATAATTATCAAATAAATTGAATTATCTTCTTTCCATAAACGTTCAAAACATTTTATTAATCTAAATTGTCCTTTTTCAGGTGAAAATCTACCTACATTAATAAATTTTTTTGATTTGCTATTTAGTATTTTATTTAATTTTGCAAAAGAAACATTCATTGTTGTACTATTTTCAATTTTGACTGGTAAATTCTTTTTCTTATTAATTATATCATAATTAATAAGATTATTAACAATCATAATTTTATTTTTATTTTTTCTTTTCATAAAATAACATGTTGAATCTAATAAATCTTCTGTTACGATAGCGATTTTGTCATAATTATTATAAGCATATTTTAAAACATCTTTTCTTTGATTTTTTCTAGTTTCAATTTCTTTTTTCATATCACTATGCACATATATTACTCGATTACAATCAAAACAAGATAATAATAATATTTTTTTATAGGCGTATCCAGAAAACTGAATAACTGTATCAAATTTTGATTCTCCTAAAATCCTCTTAATTTCTGTTTTAAAGTGTTTTCTAAACATTTTCATAAAAACAAAAGTGGAAATTAATTTATGTCGATAAAACAAATTAATTATTTTATTTAATAAACTTAAATTCATTTGGCCCTTTATTGTAATGTAATCAACATATTTTGAAAGATCATACAATTCATTTTGATAGCGCTGAACTGATTTAGAATCCAAAAGAAGGTAATAATTACGTTTGGTCCTATCAACTGAAGATAATAAATTTTTTAAAGAAGCTGTAACTCCATTCGGAGCTAAATTTCCAGGATATATTAAAACATTTTCTTTTTTATTCGATTTTAATTTATCAATTTTAAGATTATTTTGCTTATTCAAGATAATTCTTTCACAAATTTTTTTTGTTACATTAATGCTGTCATACTTACAAAAAATCTTTTTAAATTCGTCATAATTATAATCATTGTCACAATTTATTTCATTTATTAAATCTTTAATATTATATACTATTGAAAATGGTAATTCTTCTAGCATCATATATAAACCACGATCACTTAGGTATTCATTCTTGTCATATGTAAACAAAATTATTTTACGATTTGTATTGGCAAAATCAAAGAAAACACTTGAATAATCCGTAATCAATAAATCTGCAGCATTTAAAAATTCATAAGTTTCGTAATCACTTGGAAATGGTTTTATTTTTCTAAATTTATTATAATTTACTTTTGATTTTTCTATGGGATGTAAATTTACATACAAAATTTGATTTGAATTTAATTTTTTATCTAATTTTTGTAATATATAATTAATATCTTGAGCATTATTTTTTTGGTTTTGGACAGTACCTCTCCAAGTTGGCATATATGCTATAACTTGCTTTCCTTCTAAATTAAGATTTTTTCTAATGCTTATCCTTTGTTCATCATCAAAAAATACACTATTTCTTGGATAACCACTCATCATTATGTTTATATTACATTTTAAATTTCCAATCATATAATCTTCTATTATATGATCTCTAGTATATTCATTTGGATAAAGTAAATAATCAGACATTAAAAAGTTTTTTTGCGTATTTCCTATATTATGCATATCATTTTTAATATTTTTACCTAAACTTTTTAATGGTGTTCCATGCCATGTATTTAAATAA
Source organism: uncultured Mycoplasmatota bacterium (assembly GCA_946491675.1). The sequence goes on from CAMLYN010000023.1 coordinate 10,132, forward strand.
ATTTGATCTTCTTTTTTTATAAAAAAAGGTAAAAAGGTGTTATCATTAATTAGAAATTTTGCTTTAGATATAATTTTAAAATATTCTTTTGTGTTTAATTCAACAAAATTAACATTTTTTATTCCTTTACAGTATAAGAATTTTTTTATTTTTTCTTTATTTTCTTTTAAAACTGTTAAATATAATTTATAAGAAATATATTCTTCATTTGTACTTAATTCTTTTAGAATATAATAAATATTTCCATTAACTTCTCTTCCTTGCTGTGATTCTAATAATATAACACTATTGTCTATTTTTAAATGATAATAATAATTTATATATTTCCATTTTGCAAAATTTGATTTATTAATTTTTTTTATATTTTTTTTAATTTTCTTTAAAATTTTTATTATTTTTCTCATAAAATATAACCTCCACTACCCTTTTAGCTGAATTTCCATCATCTAAATAATTAAATTTTTGATTGAATTTAATATATTTATCATTATATATTTTATCATATTTATCTATATTTTTTATTTCTTTTATTAAATCTTTCTCATTCTTAACAATTGGTCCTGGCAATATTTTTAAATCAATATAAAAATCTCTTAACTTATTTTTATATTCATCTAAGTCATACATATAAAATATTATCGGTCTTTTTAAATTAGCATAATCAAAAAACACACTTGAATAATCTGTTATTAATAAATCTGAAATTATATATAATTCATTAATATCATCATAATCTGAAACATCATAAATAAAGTTTTTATATTTTTTAAAGTCAAAAGAATCCGATATAAAATAATGTGTTCTAAATAATATAACATAATCCTTACTTAACTCTTTTTCTAAATTGTCAAAATCAAGTTCTAAATTATACGTATATCCTACTCCTGACGTATGTTGATTGTCTCTAAATGTTGGTGCATATAAAATAACTTTTTTATTTTTAGGTATTTTTAAATTGCTTTTGATTTGCTTAATATCATTAGACTTAAATCTAAACAAATAATCATTTCTTGGATATCCCTTTTCAATAATAATATTTTCTTTGCCAAGAGTTTTTAAATTAAATGCTGAAGTAAATTTTTCGGTACAAAATTTAGATGGAGAAATAAAATAGTCAAACTTAACAGCATCTAAATCATTTCTTTTTCTAATTTCTTTAACTGTGTTTAAGACAGAACCATCAACAGTGATATCATATCTTAATTTTTTTAAAGGTGTTCCGTGCCAACATTGTACATATATTTGGTCTTTTTTCTTTTTTATCGAAACATCAATCAATGAATTTACTATCCAATATTTAGAAGATGACAAATATTTGTAATAATCTTTGCTGTTATGTTTTACTAATATTGTTTTTTTATCAAAAAAGTGTTTATGACTATCAACATCTTTAAATGCCCAAACGAATTTATAATCTTTATATTTTTTATTATTTATCATATATTCATATATAGCTTTGGGACTACAAGCATAATTTTTTCCACCATACGCTTCAAAAAATATAGTTTTATCATCTACTTTATATTTATAATAATAAAATAAATATTTAATTTCATTTGTAAAATATAACATTTTACGAACAACTTTACGAAAAACAAGATTCTTTTTAGCCAAATCAATTATTTTCTTTTTTAACATATTGCATCACTCCATTTTGTCAACAATAAATTTAACTAACTTTTTAGTATAATTGCCAAAGTCTTTATCTAAATATTTTTCTTTAAATTTCAATACCACATTAATATTGTATTTTTCTTTATTTATAACGTTTATAATGCTTTTTATATCATTACTAGCATACTTGCCAAATTCTTTAAACAAATCGATATTTAAACCATTATTAGTAACATATTCATCATAATCATATAAATATAAGAATATTGGAATGTCTAAGCTAGCTGCTTCTAGACTTATAGCTGAGTAATCAGTAATAACATAATCAGCTATACTTAATAATTCTAATGCTGAATATTTTGAACAAGTAAACACGTGTTTATTATTTAATGATATCTTTGTTGCCGGATGTACTTTTATTATTAAATTAAATTTTTTATAGTCAATATTTGCTATCAATTCATCTATTTTAATTTTTGAATTTCTTCTAAATGTTGGAACATATAAAATGTTTTTTTTCTTTTTTAATTTGGGATAATGATTTTTTATTTTATTTTTTAATATTTTTCTATTTTTTAAAAGATAGTCAATTCTTGGCAACCCATTAATAATAAAGCTATCTTTTGGATAATTAAAAGCTTTAGAAAAAGGTTCAATCATAGCTTCCGAACCAGATAAAATATAGCTATAGTTACTATGCATTTTCATCATTTTAGCTACTTTCTCGTTACGCCCATCATTTTTCGTTAAAGTTTGATATCCAAATTGTTTAATAGCCGCCATAGCGTGCCATATTTGAATTACTATTAAACTTTTTTTATGATTAAGTATGCAAACTGGTATACAATAAGAATCAATTATACAAACTTTAGATGTTGCTAAATGATACATTTGCTTATATAAATTAAAATAATATTTTATATAATTAACA